>JAIRRR010000006.1 GCA_031255875.1 Treponema sp. | reverse complement strand
GTCAGATTCTCCCCCATCTCTTCCTTGAAGATATTGCTGAAGTAAGGCGCCGAAAGGCCCGACGCTTCCGCGACTTCTTTAAGGCTGATCTTGCGGGTGTAGGTTTCGTATATGTAGCGTTCGGCCTTTCTCAGCGCGGAAGCGTGCCGCGTCCCCTGGAAGGAGAAAATCTGCCCCGCCATGTCTTCCACTATTGAATGGAGCACGTCGGTAAGTTCCTCGATATTTTCCACATCCCCAATGCGGTTAAGGTAGTGGTTATTGGCTTCCAGAATGGCGGACTTGGCGTTCCCGGGAGAAATCACGGTACGGGACAAAAGCACCACCAGCTCTATGGCCCGGAAGCGGATGTAGTTGAAATGATCGGGGTTCGAGAAGAAAAGAATCCCCAAAAGTTCGTTGAGAATTTTCCTGCCCTGTTCATGATCCCCCCGGCGCAGCGCCGAAAGAAGCATCCGCTCCTTGTCCAGGGGATAGCCCGGGACCGGCCCGCCTTCCGGGTACTGATCCTTGAGCAGGGATATCTGCTCGGAAATGACGGTCTGCTGCTCCGCGCGGCGACGGAGCGTCTTATGATAATCCTCCGGCCCTTCGGACAGCGACTCGGCGCAGATGAGCAGGAGCTCGGACAGGGATTTAGCCTTGGCTGAATCGCCGCGGGGGAACACGGAAAGCTGTTCCTTTATCTTTTCTTCGGGGACAGTCCCGTTGCACATGATCTGCATCATTTCCGCCGTTTCCTGGCTGTCGATGCCCAGAAAGCCCGATCCCAAAAGAGCGCCGGAAAAGCGCCCGTTTTTAAATATCGGGCTGGTCCAGAACACGAAGCCCAGATCGCACATGTAAATGTAAGACCCGCCGAAATGGTACGCCCTTTTAATCGCGTTGGCGTGCATCATACTACAGGGATTGGCGGTCAGATCCTGTACCCTGCGGGGCTGCCCCATCCAGGGAGGGATAATCTCGTCCGAATCCGGCGCCATATAACGGTTTTTGTACTTCATGCAGAAAAGGCAGATATTGCGGGCTCCGGTAATTTCCTCAAAAATTTCAGGAATGGGAAGCAAATTCTGATCCACAACGCACACTATGGATTCTGTCGCCTTTGCGTAAGCACTCACTACCTTCCACGCGTTGAGCAGATAAGACGCGCTCCGTTTTTGCTGCTTTTCGGGGTCTTTCTTTTTCCCCCCGACTTTGCCTCTTTGAATAATTGACTCGTTCATAATTTTCATCAGCCTGTTTCTTCGTGCCCGGAACTTTCCCGTATGGCAAAGAGAACCCCTTCGCCCTGTTCCCGGTATTTCCCCGGACTTTTGCCAGTATAACTTTTGAATATCTTTGAAAACCAGCTCTGGTCTTCAAATCCGCAAACCCCGGCTATTTCGCTGAGGGACATGTCCGATTCAATGAGCAAGGTTGCCGCGCGCTCTACCCGGAGCCGGTTAAGGTACGTGGACAGATTTTCTCCCATTTCCTCCTTGAATATGCTGCTGAAATACGGCGCCGATAATCCCGATGCCTCGGCAATTTCCTTAAGGCATATCTTCCGGGTGTAGTTTTCCCAGATAAACCGCTCCGCCTTCCTGAGCGCCGAGGCGTGGCGCACCCCCTGGAATGAGAAAATGCGTCCCGCCATGCGGTCCACAATGAGGTACAGAATATCCGTCAGTTCTTCGGGATTCTTGGCATCCTGGATACGCTTGATGTAGCGGTTATTGGTTTCCAGAATAACGTCGTCCTCCGATTTATCGGGGGTAACCGCTTCGCGGGAGAGGATCACCACCAGCTCTATGGCCCGCAGTTTCATTGATTCAAAGTTTTGGTGGCTCGAAACGAGGATATTCTCCAGAAGCTCGCCCAGCAGCTTTCTCCCCGCGTCGCTGTCCCCCCGGCGCAGGGCGGCCAGAAAGGTCCGCTCCCTGTCCAGCGGATAGGAGGGCGGGGCCGCGGCCTCGTCGGCGCGGACCAGACGGATCTGCGGCGGGACAGCCTCCTCCTGTTCGCCAATCCGTTTCAGCGTTTCCCGGCAATCCTCGGTATTGCGGGAAATATGCTCGGCGCAGAGGAGCAGCGTCCGCGCCAGGCACTTTACCTCGTCGATCTTCTTCTCTTTGACAAGTGCAAGCTCTGTTTTGGTAAATTCCGCCCCGCGCAGGGATTCCAGCCGGGCCTGCGCCTGCTGCCGGTCGATCCCCAGCACTCCCCCGGCAATCAGCGCGCCCGCCAAATGGCCCACGGCAATAAGGGGGCTGATCCAGAACAGGAAACCCAGATCGCAGAGGTAAATGTAGACGCCCCCGGACTGCCGCGCCTCCCTAATGGCGTTAATGTGCATCCGGGCGCAGAGGTATTCCCCGCTGGGGGGGGGGTCCGAATCGGGCTGGCGTTGCCCGCAGAACGCGCAGCAGCGGAGCACCCCGGCGGAACAGGATTCGTCAACCGGATTCCCGTCCGCGTCCAGCACCGCGACAGATGTTCCTGTGGCCATCGCGTAAAACCCGAGCACCTTGCGGGCATTCAAAAGCAGGGGCTCAATTTCCCTGCGGCTAATGATACTCATGGAAAGCCTCCTTCACTATAACTTTACGGAGGCAATTTTGAACGCAATACACCCAAACGGCTAAAAAATTTTCAATTTTGCGGCGATTCGCACGGCATCGGCGCGATTCTGGGCGCCCAGTTTCGCATAAACGCTGCTGATCTCCGCTTTCACGGTATTAACGGACATAGCCAGGGATTCGGCGATTCTTTCCCGGTTCCACCCCCGGGAAATAGCCCTGAGCACCTCTTTCTCCCGCCAGCTCAGATAGGGCATCTGTTCCGGGCCCGGGGCTTTCTGTTGTTCCAGGGCCAGCAAAAGGTTTTTCCCATAAATGGAAGCCTTGTTCCGGATCATCTCCAGCCAGGGCCGGGGGATGGAGCAGGAACGGCAGCCCAGGGCTATCCCCGTGAGAAACTGCATATCCTTGCCATGCTCGATACAAGGCATGTCCAGCGAATTCGGGGCGGCCATTTCATAGGCTTCTTCCAGCGCCCGCAGGGCTTCTTCCGGCCCGGCGTCGGCGGGCCCGGCGTTTTCGGCCGTATCCCGGCGGCAGAGGCAGACGGCCCTGAGGACGGCCCTGTCTATCCTCGCAAGCACAAAATCCCCTATTTCGTTTTTCTTCTCGTCAAAATCGTCCAGAACCCGCAGCGCCGCGCTGTATTGCCTCAGGGCGTAAAAATTCTTCGCCTTTACCAGTGCTTTCTGGGCGCTGTAAAATATGGCGTTTAAATTATCAAAAGTATAATCGCTTTTGAACTCCGAAAAAGGCCCCCCCTCGCTCTGGAGCGATAAAAGCCCGGTATGGGCGTGAAACCAGCCGGTATTAATATCGTAAATAACGAACCGGTTAAAATATTCCCGGATGCCGAGCTGGGCTTCCATTTGACGGAGCACTTCCCGGATCTTGGCGGCGTCGCCCGCGTGAAGGCCCAGCCGCAGCAGGTAGAACAGCCCGCCCGATTCAGTCTCGTGCTGCTTCTTCTGCCGGGCCTTGTACACGGACTGGAGGGCGAAGGTCTCCGCGTTTAGCAGATCGCCCCGGTAGTAGGCGACTTCCGCCCGCGCCAGAATATCCAGCCCGCAAAAGAAGCCGTCAACAATGGCCCCGGCAAGAGATGCTGCCGGGACAAACGCGTCGATGAACTTTTCAAATTCCCCCTTTTCGGCGGGATAGCCCACCCGGCATATATACGCGTAAACGCTGCCGTGGATTCTCGGTATTTTGATATTCAGGGCCGATTGGGGAAATGTCACAGCATATTCCAGGCTTTTTTCAAAATACGGGGCAAAGTTGTAATGCTTTGTTACCATCGAGGAGAGTATGGCGACAATGCCCAGGTTTATGTAGGCGTTCGCCAGTATCCATGAGCGCACGGGCCCGGGCGGCAGGTTCTCGAACTGGGCGATGGCTTCCCGGCTGCAGGCGGCCGATTCATCCAGCCGGCCCAGGGCCAGGAGGAACTTGGGCCGGGCCTTGTGGCGCAGCACCAGGAGATCCTCAATCGAATCCCGCGAAATCAGCTCCGCATCCGAAAGAAGCCTGTCGAGAATTTTCAGGAGGAATTCGGTCATCTGATCGGCGATCTTCAGGGGGAGGGAGTCGATAAGGAGGCGGAAGCCGTGGTAATTCCGCGCCCGCTCATAGTCCAGGGCCGCGTCCATAAGCTGGTTGTTCTTTACGCACCATTCCGCAGAGGCGTTGTAGATCTCCCGCATTTCCGCTTCGCTTAATTCGCCCTTTTTTTTCTTCAGGAATTCGCGGAACAGGTGGTGTATCAGATAGCTGTTCCGGTAGGCATCGTAACGGATAAAAGGGCTTATATTTTCCATAGCGTCAATAAGTTTCTTGCCTGCGGCTATTTTTTCCAGCAATTCCCGGGGCCAGTGCTCGATAAGGGACAACTTGATCAAAAATTTTCTCAGATCTTCGGGCATCTCGGAAAAGTGATTTTCTTCTATTCTCTCAAACGCCGCCATCTCCGTTCCGGAAGACGAATAAACCGGCCTGCCGCCATGATTCCGGATATTCTGGGCGATAACGCTCAGCGCCATTGCCCAGCCTTCGGTGTCAAGGTAAAGCTGTTTTAATTCCCCGGGCGGCATGACGATATTCTGCAACTTATAATATTCGTCAATCTCCTCCTCGCTGAAACGGAGGTCGTCCGCGGTAATTTCCGACACCAGCCCCTTCGCGTCCAGGGAAATAAGGTCCAGCGGCGGCCGGGTACGGGAGATCACGATGGTCCTGAAATTGAAGAGGGGAGAGGCGGCGTGCCATTCGACAAAGCGCATCACCTGTGCCGAATCGAGCAGATGGAAGTCATCCAGAACGAGCACGTAGTTCCTGCCCGGCACCATGATCCTTTCAACCAGGGCAAGGTATCTGTCAAACTGCTGCTGGCTGCCGGGAAAGCCCTGTTCCCGCAAAGCCGCGCCGACATCCGGGTTAAGGGAGGCAACCGTGCCGGATATATTTTCCCAAAAACGGGCGGTGAGATTATCGCGTTTCGACAGCTGTATCCAGACACTGTGCAGGTTCGTCCTGCGCAGGAAAAGGTAAACCGCGTAGCTCTTCCCGTACCCCGATCCGGCCACCACCGTTATCAGGGTGCTGTCCAGGGCCTTTTCAAAGCACTGGTACAGCCGGGGGCGTTCCAGGCAGATCTGGTTTTCCGGAATTGCCGGCGCATTGCCATAGAAAAACGAATTCGGCGTCATTTAAATATTCCCCGGACAGTCGCGATGCGCACCGCATCCGCCTGGTTAACCGCGTCAAGTTTGGTGTAAATGCTCCGAATAATGCTCTTTACGGTATTCTCCGAAAGCGCCGCGTTTTCCGCGATCTCCTTCCGGGTAAGCCCGCGCGAAAGCCCGGTAAGCACCTCCAGTTCCCTCGGGGAAAGAAGCGCGGCATTGCCGTCTTCGTCGCCCCTGCCTTCGAAATTCCGGCCCTGGTATTGCCTTATGACGATCATCAGTTTCTTCGCGTAAGCCGAAACGCCCTTCCTTGTTTTTTCAATCCACTGCCGGTCTATCCCCGTATCGGCCTTCGCGGAGACGGCGCTGAGCAGCGCGCGCATGGTCCTGCCCAGCTCGAAAAAGGGCAGGACTATTCCGTTGGGGAGCGAAAGTTCATACGCCGCCCGGAGCGCTTCCACGGCCCCCGCGATATTTTTCATCTGGTAGCGGCAGACCGCTTCGATGGCCTTTATCTCCACCCGGCCCAGAATATAGCCCGCAGCGCCGTACTTGTCGTTCCGGTTTTCCAGAGTCGCCAGAACCGCGCTGAAGCGCTTTTCCGCCAGGTGGTAGCGGGCCTTTACCAGCGTCTCAAGCCCGTACAGTACCGAATTAAGATCGCTTTCCTCAAAATCGTTTTTCAGCCAGGAGGCTACCCGGTCGCGCTGCCTTGTCTGCACAAAGAACCAGCCGCTCATGATGTCCCGCAGGATATTCTGGTTGACAAAACCGATCTCGCCGGCCCTCTCCTCGATCTGCTTAAATATCCTCGCCACCGTTTCCCCGTCCCCCCGGACAAGGCCGATACGCAGCAGGTAGAACAGGGCGCGGCCTTCGATTTCGTACTGGGACCGCTCCCGGGCTTTACGCAGGGATACAAGCGCGTGCTGCCAGGCATCCTCGAACTTTCCCTGAAAAAGGGCGAATTCCGACCGGGCCAGATCGTTCAGGCCCCAGCCGCAGCCGTTGTAGGCCATTGCCAGGCAGGGGACCATCTTGTCCAGGGCGGCGATGCACTTTTCAAAACCCCCTTTTTCGCGGCCGGATACCCTGCATACGCAGAAAGCCACCTGGACCACCGACTCGGGCGGCTTTATCGTGCGGCCGGATGTATCGCGGCAGCGGGCCGCAAGCTCAAAATACTCCACAAACGAATAGTCCTGCGTGTACATGCTGGCAAAATAGCCGCACAGCCCCAGGTTGATATAACAGCCCAGCAGGGCCCGGTCGTTTGCCGGCATGGGATTCCGCGCTTTGAGCTTGGCGATAATTTCCCGCAGCTCCCTGTCCGCCCGCTCAAGGAGCCCCAGGCTGATAAGCACCCAGGTATAGAGGACGTAGAGGCCGGAATCCTGCGCGAAGGCCTCCGCCGGCGCTTTTTCGCAGACCGACAGCAGTATCTGGGCGACAGGCTCGGCCACGATCAGGGGAAGCGTCTCATTAACGGCGGTGAGGAACCGGCCGTAGTTCCCGGCCTTTTCAAGGTAGGTAAAGGCGTCTATTTTCTGGTTGTTCTTTAAGCACCACTCGGCGGCTTTCAGGTAGGTTTCCCGTATTTCCCCTTCCCCCAGCTCGTTTTGCCTGCCTTCGAGAAATTCGAGGAACAGCGGGTGAATCCTGTAGGCGTTGAGGTAATCGTCGAACTGAAAAAACGCGCCGATGGCGTTGTCCAGCTGATCCAGCAGGTTTTCCTCCCCCTGGATATCTTCGAGCAGCTCCGGGGCAAGATGATCGATAAGCGACATCTTTATCAGGAATTTCCGGGCGTCTTCCCCCACATCCGCCAAAATTTCCCCTTCTATGAGCCTGAAGATATTGGAACGCACCCCCATGCCGACATAATGCGTACTGTCGCGGTTCAGGGACAGGGCCGCAAGGTACGTGGCAAAGGCCCAGCCCTCGGTATCCCGGTAAACCGCCGATACAATTTCCGCCGGAACCTTCAGCTGATGGAGCTCGAAGAAGGCGGCGGTTTCTTCCGGGGTAAACCGGAGGTCCTCCTCGGTAATCCGCGCTATGTCCCCGGCGGAAATTTTTTCCGCGCCGGCCAGCGGCTCATTCCGGGAGATCAGGATGGAGGTAATATTGGGAAAAGAGGTGGTGATCGAATGCTCAAGGAAGCGGAGCACCTTTCTGTCCCGGATAAGCTGGAAATTGTCATATACAAAAATGTACTTGCGGTCCGACAGGAGGTCCATCTGCGGGATAGACAAATAATACGCGAATTTCCGGTTCGTTTCGGGAAACCCGATTTCTGTCAGCATCTTCGCGGTATTCGGGCTGAATACGCCGACCGCGCCGGTAAAGTTTTCCCAGAACCGGACGCCGATATTGTCCCGCTCGGAAAACTGTATCCAGAAAGTCATAAACTGGCACTTGCGGAGGAACGAATACACCGCGTGCGTTTTGCCGTACCCCACCCCGGCGTTCACAAAAACCACCGGGCGCCTGACCGCCTGTTCTAAAATCTGGTCAAGACGGGGCCTTTCAAGGTAGACGCGGTTTGACTGGTTAATGGGAACATTACTGTAAAACATCTTCTCCGGAAACGATTCTCCTTCTCGCCTTGGGATAAGGGGTTAAGAGAACCGGGACTCTCGATGGTATAAACAGTCCTCAACCCGGAACTTCAGGGTTATTTCAAAAGATTGACACCGAAG
>JAIRRR010000211.1 GCA_031255875.1 Treponema sp. | reverse complement strand
CGCCGAATGGGTCGACGCCCGCGACGGCGGGACCATCGGGGCATTGATAAAAAAGCACGGGATTACCTTTGTAATGAACGCGGTGGATCCCGGCTTTAACGAGGTCATCTTCGATACCTGCCTTAAAAACGGCGCGGGCTATCTTGACTGCGCCGCAACCGCCTCCAGGCCGGATCCGGAAAAGCCCTTCGAGCGGGTGAATGTCAAGCTGGGCGATTACCAGTTCGCCCGGCACGAGGCCTGGAAAGAGGCGGGCAATATCGCCATCGTCGGTTCCGGGGTAGAGCCGGGCATGTCGGACGTGTTTGTCCGCTTCGCTGCGGATCACCTGTTCGACGCCATTGACGAGGTAAACATACGGGACGGGGACAATTACGCGGGCGGCGGGTTTTTCGGCTTTTCCGTGATTACCACAATCGAGGAATGCCTCAGCCCCCCGATAGTCTGGGAAAAGGGCAGGGGCTGGTTCACCACCGAGCGCTTCAGCGAGCCTGAGATTTTCAGTTTTCCCGGCGGCATAGGGAACAAGGAAGTGGTGAATGTGGAGCACGAGGAAGTGGTGCTGGTCCCCCGGGTAATCGACTGCAACCGGGTAACTTTCAAGTACGGCATACCGCCGGAGTTCCGCAAGCTGCTTTTGAACCTCGAATCGGTGCGCCTTACCGACAACAACGTCAAGATTATCGTCGGGGGCGAGCCGGTATCGCCGCTTGAATTCCTGGTCAAGGTGCTGCCCAGCCCGGTCGAATCGAGCGACGCCATGACCGGCCGCGGCTGCGCGGGCGCCTGGATCACCGGAATCAAGGGCAAGAAGCGGCGGTCCGTGTACATCTACCAGGTGGCGGACAACCAGGAGTGCGTCAAAAAATACACGACAAATTCCGTTGTCGCCCAGACCGCCGTGGGGCCGGTGATCATGATGGAACTGATTGACAAGGGCATCTGGAATTTAAAAGGGGTCTACGGCCCCGAATCTTTCAACCCGGACCCTTTTATGGAAAGGCTGGAAAAGTACGGCTTCCCCGCCGGGATGCGGGAAATGGACTCCGAATACGCGGAAGCCCAGGACCGCCGCTATCTCAGCTCGAAATTCCATTCCTGACCGCGCCGAAAGCCCCGCCGTCCGGGAAATTCAGGGCCGGGCCGGCAATTTTCCCGGTCGATTAAAGCGAAACCGCGACTCGTTCCCATATTAATATATAAGGGGCCGTAAGCGGACGGCGGCCTATACCGGGCAAATTATCGGGGGTTGCTTATGGGAAAGGAGACACGCGGGGAGGCGGGGAGCTATGTGGCGGAACCTTTGGCCGCGCCGGCAAAACTGCCGGCCGAACAGAGGCCGCGCGAACGCCTGGTAAAACACGGGCCGGAGGCGCTTTCGGACCAGGAGCTTCTGGCGATACTTCTCAATACCGGGGTGCGGGGGAAAAACGTGGCGGTCCTTTCGGCCGAGCTCCTTTCGCGCCTGGAACAGAGCGAGCGTATTCCCACAGTCAAGGAGCTGGCGCAGATGACCGGGCTGGGCGTCTCCAAGGCCGGCGCGGTGGTGGCGATGCTGGAATTCGGCCGCCGCCGCTGGGGGGTGACCGGCGCCAGAATCGACCGCCCCTCGGACGCGTTTGCCCTGGTCCGCCATTACGCCAACAGAAAGCAGGAGTACTTTATCTGCATATCCCTTAACGGCGCCCACGAAGTCCTGGCGGTCCGGGTCATCACCGTGGGGCTGGTAAACCGGACCATCGTGCACCCCCGGGAGGTCTTCGCCGACGCCCTGGGCGACCGGGCCTGCGCCATAGTATGCGCCCACAACCACCCCTCGGGCGCGACCGAGCCTTCAAAGGAGGACGACGCGGTAACCGAATCGCTTAAACGCGCGGCCGAGGTGCTGGGCATAAATTTCCTGGACCACCTGATCTTTACCGAAACAGCCTATTTCAGCTATTGCCAGGCAAACCGGCTGGGCGGATTCCGCGCCTATTGAGAGAGAACCTCTTCCCGGTCCGCCAGGGTAATTTCCAGATTTACGGTTCTCTCGCCGCGCAGTATCTCCACCGCCACTTTCTGGCCCGGCTTGTTGTCCTCCAGGGCCGAGTAGAAGTCCGCAAGCGAATCCACCTTCATGCCGTCAACCCTGGTAATAATGTCTCCGCCCAGATAAATGACGCTCGATCCGTAGCGGATGGGCTCGGAACCCTGGCGCAGCCCCGCCTGTTCGGCAAAACCGTTCCGCTTGGTACGGGAGACCAGGAGCCCCGAATTGACCGGCAGCTTCGCGTACCGCACAAGGGCCGGGAAAAGCTGGACCACCGAGGCGTCGATCCAGCCCCGGCGGACCCTGCCGTGCTCGATAAGCTCGGCGACCACCCGCTTGGCGGTATTCACCGGCACGGCGAAACCGATGCCTATAGAGCCGCCGGACGGGGAGTAGATCATCGTGTTGATGCCGATCATCTTTCCCTGGGCGTCCAGGAGCGGGCCGCCCGAATTGCCGGGGTTTATCGAGGCGTCTGTCTGGATCATGTCCCGGATAATGTTCTGCCGGGATGTCTGGACCGGGCGGCCCAGGCCGGAAACTATGCCCACGGTAAGGGTGCGCTCCAGGGCAAAGGGGTTCCCTATGGCCAGCACCTTCTGCCCCACGCGCAGATTCGCCGAGTCGCCGAAGGGCACGGTCTTGAGCTGCACCCCCCGGGGAGGATCGAATTTCAGGACCGCCAGGTCGTTTTCCCGGTCCGCGCCCACTACGGACCCCTCGATTTGGGTGCCGTCCGCCAGGTTGATGAACACTTTGTAGGCGTTTTCTATGACGTGGTTGTTGGTAAGCACGTAGCCCTGGGTGTTGATGATGGACCCGGACCCGGACCCGCCTTCCTGGGGCACCGGCTCCAAAAACCAGTTGATCGCCACGGTTTCCGTGGTGATGTTCACCACCGCCTCGTTGAGCTGCTCGTAAACCGAGATATTTTCCCGCTCGTCCTGGGTATAGGGGGTAAGATCCGCCG
>JAIRRR010000206.1 GCA_031255875.1 Treponema sp. | reverse complement strand
GAATCGCCGAAGCTGGTAATGTCGGCGCCGGCTTCCTTCATCAGCCGGTGGAATTCCAGGTGGACCTCGAAGGCCCGGCCAATCAGGGCCTGTATGTCCTCTTCCATATCTTCGTCGGTAAGGTCCGCCAGGAAATTCTCCATCCCGTAACAGAGCATGGCCAGGCTGAACGCCATTTGGTCACAGTTCCCCCGCAACAGGATCTCGCCGCCCGTTTCCTTTTTTATAAGATTCGCCGCCTCGAGCATGATCTTAATGCGATCGTATTTGAGGAGCTTGTCCGGCGTCATCATGTCGGTAAGTTCTTTTATATTATCCGCCGCTGGCCCTGTTATGGCCGCCGGGGCGTCGCGCCTGAGCTCTACCTCCGCGCCGATAGCGCCCGCTTCCATGCAGGTATCAACCTCGAGCCATATCCCGTCCATGCCGTATTTGCGGGCGAAATCGATCTGGGCCTTTGCCATGTTTTTGGCGCTGCTCCGGTATTCGTCCAGGGTAAAACCGGCTTCCGCCGCGGCGGGCATAAAGTTGAGCAGCATCAACGGGACCTTGTCGGCTTTCTGCCCGCGCAGGACGGCCATTATGCGTTCGTATCCGTTCATAGTATCCACTCGTAACTGCGGCCTCCGGCGCGACAGAGCCGCCGGGACCGCGTGTTTTGTTTTTAGCAGAAACAGCGGCCGCTTGTCAACTTTGCATTCCGCAAAGCCGGCGGCGCGGCCGCTTTCCCCGCCCAGGGAGTTTGCAACAGGCTGCTAAAGGTCCTTCTTCACCCTCAGGGCGTCGGCGTAGGTATCGACGTTTTTGTTTGAGACCAGAATGGTACCGGCGTCGTTCACTACCTGTGCGGGCCTTTTGCTCTGGGTAATATTCTGGTAGAGCCAGTAAGTCGCCTGATAGCCGTAGTTCCAGAACGAGGTAACGATGGTCCCGTCAATCTCGTTCTTGCGCAGGATCTCCAGGGTTTCATCAACATCGTCAACCGCGTAAACCAGCATCTTGTCGCGTATGCCCTTTTCCTTAACTACCGTCGCGCAGGCGGGGCCCGCTTCCGCGGCAAAGTTGATCGCCACGTTGATCTCCGGGTACGCGTTGAAGGTCCGCTCCCATTCGGTAACCGACTGTATTTTCTCGGACTTGCTTTCGGAAGTGTTGACCAGCTTGAATCCGCCGGGGTGTCTCCCGAAGGCTTCCTCGATATCGGCGATCATGCGGTGGGCGACTTCGTAGAGCAGGTTTGATACCTGGATGGAAACGTTAAGCGGCGTATTGGGGCCGAGCCTTTGCAGGACATCTTCGTAGAGCAGCCGCGCCTGGATTTTTGTGTCCTTCCCCAAAAAGGCAAGACGCTGGGCGTCGGGAATGTCGCTGTCAACTACCAGGACGGGGATGCCCGCCGAGATCGCGTTTTGCACGGGCGGCGCGGGGACTATCCCCTGGGTGATAATAGCGTCCGCCTTCTGGGCGACCGCAGTATCCACCAGTTTCGCCATTTCCTCGGGGGAAATGCCTTGGGGCCCTACCCAGTCGCCCTGGATGCCGAGCTCCTGGCAGGCCGCGTCAAAGCCGTTCTTGGCGATCAGCCAGACCGGATGCGCGAGCAGGGGCGATACGTACACAAAATGCAGCTTGTCCGATTTCGCCCCGTCCGACTGCGCTCGCCCTCCGGCAAACACGGATGCCGCTATGCCGCAGAGCATAATGAGCGAGAGAAGCGCGACGAGAAGTCTTTTTGCTTTCATTTTCAATCCTCCTAAGATTGTTTTTATTTATTACGCGCGGCCATACGGCCACGCGGTAAAAACCATTCAGGTGTTGGAGGCTGCGCGGATAATGCTGACTTCGTCGGCCGCCTCCCGGTCCAGTTCCGCCTGGACCACGCCCTTGCCCAGGACCACAAATCGGTCGCAGATTGCGGTCAGCTCCGCAATCTCGCTGGATATGACCACCACGGATACCCCGCTTTGGGCAAGCTGCAAGATGATCTTGTATATTTCCGACTTGGTGCCTATATCGATGCCCCGGGTCGGCTCGTCAAGGAAGATAACGTCAAGGCCGCACATAAGCCACTTGGCAAGAATTACTTTCTGCTGGTTGCCCCCCGACAGGTTGGTGATCTGCGTGTTTAAGCCCGGGGCCTTTACGCTGAGCCTGTTAAAATACTCCCCGGCGATTGCGTACTCTTTCTTTTTATCCAGCAGCAATCCCCTTGCCAGTTTGCGCAGGATAGTGATGGTCATGTTCTCGCAAACGCTCATGGTGCCGATAAAGCCGTCTTTTTTCCGGTCCTCGGTCATAAGCCCTATGCCGTGCCGCTTCGCGTCTATGGGCTCCCGTATCTGGATTGGTTTCCCGTTCTTGATTATCCTGCCCGATGTATGGGGGATAACGCCGAAAATGGCCCCCAGGAGTTCCGAGCGCCCGGACCCGACCAGGCCCCCGAGCCCCAGAATCTCCCCCTTCTTCAGGCTGAAGCTCACGTCCGATATGATGCTCTTCCCGCTTGAATAAGGGTGCGGCACCTGGAAATTTTCCACCCGCAGCACCTCTTCCCCTATCTCGTGCGCCATATCCGGGTACATCATGTCCAGGCGGCGGCCTATCATGTCCTCGATGATACGCTTGCTGTCGTAGCCCGCGCCCCGTTCCCAGGTGCTGATATGCCTGCCGTCGCGCATCACCTCGATGCGGTCGCAGAGGTCGAACACCTCGTCCAGCTTGTGCGAGATATAGAGGCAGGCTATGCCCTCGTCCCTGAGCCGGCGCAGAATGTCCAGAAGGTTTTTCGTTTCCCCTTCGGTAAGCATCGATGTCGGCTCGTCGAGGATCAGTATTTTCGGATTCCTCACCAGCGCCCGGGCGATACATACGATCTGCTGCATGGATGGGGAAAGGCTGCGTACCGTCACGGTAACGTCGATGCCGGAATTGAGCCGCCTCATTACCTCTCTGGCGGAGGCCTCCAGCGTTTTCCAGTCTATCAGGCCGAAGCGGGTCTTCGGGCTGCATCCCAAAAGTATATTTTCGGCGACCGAAAGATCCAGCTCCAGGTTGAGTTCCTGGTATATCATCCCGATTCCGCCGCGCTGGGAATCGAGCGGGGAGGCAAAGCGGCAGGCGGCGTCTTCCAGGAGCACCTCCCCCTCGTATTCGGCCGCAGGGTAGACGCCGCTCAGTATTTTCATGAGGGTGGATTTGCCTGCGCCGTTCTCCCCCAGTACGCCCAGAATTTCGTTGGGGAAAAGGTCCATGGACACTTCCCTCAAGGCGATCGTGCCCAGGAATTTTTTCGTTACCTTGCGTATCGAAAGGATGGGCCTGCGGGCCTTGTTTCCGGCCTGGTTGGAATCCATCGCTACCGCCTCACTTGCCGACACTTTTCAGGGCCTGGCGCATAATCAGATTCCGCTTATACTTGTCAAGCAGGACCGCCAGTATCAGTATCGTGCCTACTACCAGGTTCTGCCAGTACACGGATATGCGCATCAGCGTAAGGGAATTGGTCAGCACTTCCATGAAGAACGCGCCCAGAACAGAGCCGATGATGGTGCCGGTCCCGCCGAAAGTCGAAGTGCCGCCTATGATGGCCGCGCAGATTACGGTCAGCTCGTAACCGCCGCCTGCGGCGGCCTCCGCCGAACCGAGCCGCGCCGACATGAAGATCCCCGCGGTAGCCGCCAGGGTGGAAGTGATAATATACACCCACAGTTCCGTCCTCTTGGTCCGGATACCGGATATGCGGGCGGCCTCGCGGTTTCCGCCAAGGGCGTAAATACTGCGGCCGAATTCCGTGCCGGACAAAATGACGTGCCCTATCACGGCGATCAGGAGGGCGAAAACAACAACCAGGGGAATCCCGAGGGGCCGGACCCTTTCAATGGCGGTCAAATTCGCCGGGAGCGGATAAATAGGCACCCCCTTGGTCAGGACCTGCACCAGGCCCTTGGCGGCGTACTGCATGCCCAGGGTCACTATCAGGGGCGGTATGCCGGTCTTCACGACGATGAAGCCGTTGATAAGGCCGATACACATGCCCATCGCCATACCCAAAAGAACCGCGAGCGGAACGGGAAGCCCGGCGCGGCAGGCTTTGCCGGTAATAACGCCGCCCAAGGCCAGCACCGAACCGACGGAAAGATCCAGGCCGCCGGTGATGAGGATAAACGTCATTCCCACTACGGTGATGAGGGGAAACCCCGCGGAACGCAGGACATTGAACTGGTTTGCCCCGGAACTAAATGTCGGGTTTATAATAGAGACAAAACCCATGTACAGGATGAGCATTATGATGATGCTGCTCTCCTGA
>JAIRRR010000173.1 GCA_031255875.1 Treponema sp. | reverse complement strand
ACCATCCTGCCGGTGTATATCCGTTCCAATATCGACAACGTGTGGGTGGCGGGCATACCCGAAGCCTACCGGGCCACCAGGCGGGACGGCCTGGATAAATTTGAGATCCCCCTCCCCCTGCTGGAATTCGCAGGCAATAGAAGCGCGGCCTTGAGACGCGCCGGGGAATTCGGGGAATACGCCCTGTCCTACGCGGAAACCTTGCAGGACGGGCTGCCCATCCGGGAGGAAACCGACAACGGTTCCCGGCGGGTTTACCGCCTGCGCGCCGGGGAAATCGTCAAAATACTTGCCAAAAGCCAGGGCAGCCCCGCCATCAGTACCACCGGGGACCCCCTGCCCGGGGACTGGTACAAGGTGCTTGCCAGGGACGGCAGCACGGGGTATTGCTTTTCCTACCGGCTCAGAATCTTTGAACACGCGGGCGGCCCCCTGAGCGCGGGCAGCGCCGAAACAGAAAACGCGGAAGACCCGGATCTGGAATTCGTGCTCTCCCGCGACTGGTACCCTGAATCCTACGGGATCATGGCCGCCTCGGGCAAAATCGATATCGAGGAGCTGGGCAGAAAATGGCAGTTCCTTCCGGGGCAGGAATCGGGTCTGGCCCGTATCCATACGGCGGGGCTTGACCGGACTTTCTCGTATACGAGCATCAGGCGGGACGGAAGCCGTACCTGGCATTTCGAGGGCGCTCCCCTGCAAATGACCCTGCGCTCGGAATCCCTCCTGGCGGTGCAGTATTCCGGCGATGGGGGGGCCCTGCGGACCCTGCTCTTTGTCACCCTGCCATCGAGCCCCGAGAATATTATCGTGCAGGAGACCGAGCGCCGGAACGCCCTGTATCAGAATCTGGTTGCCCAGGGGCCCCGCTTTACCAGCAGCAATTACGGGACGCTTTCCTTTACCGCCAACGGCCGGTTTATCTGGGAGGGGAATTCCCTGCTCATACCCCAGATCATCCCGCCGGGGACCCTCGATTCCGGCGGTGTGGAAATGCGGCTTTTCCTTGGGCCGTCCCTGGAAGCCCTGTACGGCGGGGCTCTTACCCTCCGCTTCGACGGCGGGGGGGCCGGCGGTTTCCCGGTCCACTTCCTCTACACCCTGGATTCGCAGGGGCTGCGGCTCGAATACGCGGGCCGGGAAAGTATCGACGGAATAACGGTAGCCAGGCGCTCATCTTCCCCCATGATCATCTATTTCTACAAATAGGGACGAAATGGCTTTTGTACAATTTACCAAGGTGTCGCTCGCCTTCGGGGACCGGGACATACTCAAAGACGTGGGCCTGAATTTGGCCTCCGGCTCGCGGGCCGCCCTGGCCGGGGCGAACGGCTCGGGTAAGTCCACGCTGATGAAGGTTATTGCCGGGAACCTTAAGGCCGACTCGGGGGAGCGGGCGATCCAGAAGGGAAGCCGAGTCTCGTACCTGCCCCAGTCGGGAATCGTGCATGCGGGAAGGACTCTGAGGGAAGAAGCCGAGACGGCCTACAGCAGTATCGCCCTGCTGCTTGACGAGATGGAAGCGGTGGGCCGCGTCCTGGAAACCGTGAAAAGCGACGCCGGCAAAACAAAACCCCTGCTGGACGAGTACTGCCGGCTTCACGAGGCTGTGGAAAATTCCGGCTACTACAACAGGGCGCAGGCGATTTCGGCGGTGCTTGCGGGCCTGGGCTTTGCTGAAGCCGACCTGGACCGGAAGGCGGAGGAATTTTCCGGCGGCTGGCAGATGCGCATAGCCCTGGCAAAGGTGCTTCTGGAAGCTCCCGACATCCTGCTCCTCGACGAGCCCACCAACTATCTGGACATAGAGGCCCGCGCCTGGCTGGAAGACTGGCTCCGGTCCTTTAGCGGCGGCTATCTCCTTGTATCGCACGACCGCTACTTTCTGGACGTTACCGTCAACGAGGTTTACGAGCTTTTCCGGGGCAGCCTGAAGCGCTACGCGGGGAATTACAGCGATTACGAAAAGACGCGCCAGGCCGATATTGACAGCCTGCTTAAACGCTACGCGGAACAGCAGGAGGAAATTGCCAGGCTGGAAAGCATTATCAACCGATTCCGCTACAAGGCAAGCAAGGCCGCCTTTGTGCAGGAACGGGTCAAGAAGCTTGAAAAGATGGAGCGGATAGAGATCCCCGAATCCCTCAAGAGGATCAGCATCAGTTTCCCCCCGCCGCCCCATTCGGGCCGTATCGCGCTCACGCTGCGGGGCGTCGGCAAGGCTTACGGCGAGCGCCGGGTACTCGACGGCCTCGATCTGGACCTCGATTCCGGGGAGCGCCTGGTAGTGGTCGGCCGTAACGGCGCGGGCAAAACCACCCTGCTCCGCATCCTCGCCGGCGCGGACACCGGATACCAGGGATCGGTCCAGTACGGCGCCGGTATCGCCCCGGGCTATTTTTCCCAGGACGCCGCCGAGGCCCTGGCCGGCATTACGGCGGACGGCCGGGCGCAGACCGTGCTGGAGTTCGCGGAAGCCGGGGCGCCCGCCGCGCTTATCCCCAGAATACGGGACATGCTGGGCGCCTTTCTCTTCCGGGGGGACGACATCTATAAAGGCGTTTCGGTTCTGTCCGGGGGGGAGAAAAGCCGCCTCGCCCTGCTCAAGATGCTCCTCAGGCCCGTGAACCTCCTGATACTGGACGAGCCGACAAACCACCTGGACATCTACTCCAAGGACATCTTTCTGGAAACCCTGAAAAAGTTTTCCGGGACCGTGATCTTTGTCTCGCACGACCGCGCCTTTATGGAGGCCCTTTCGACAAAAACCCTGGAACTGAGCGCCGCAGAGGCCGCCTCTCCCGGAACGCCCCAGGGCCCGGGCAAACACCGTTTGTTTTACGGGAACTACGCCTACTACCTGGAACGCCTTGAGCGGGAAACTGCCGGCGGCAACAGCGCCGCCAAAACAAATGCCGCCGGAACGGGCGCTTCCCCGGCAGCTCCGCCCCGGGCTATCCCGGCAAAGGCAGGGCCGGGCCCTGTTTTAAGCGCGGCCGGGCAGCGGGAGGCGCTCAAACAGAAGCAGGCGCTCATCCGCAGGCTGGAACGGCGGGAAGCGGAAGTTCTCGCGGAGATTGAGGCCCTGGAAACGGAAAAGGCCGCGCTGGAGGCCGAGCTTGGAAGGCCGGAAGTTTACAGCAGCGGGGAAAAGGCCCGCGCGGCCAAGGCCGGGCTTGACGCGGCGCTGGTCGCGCTGGCCGCCAAAAGCCGCGAATGGGAGTCCAGGGCGGAGGAGCTGGCGCGGGCAAGGGAATAGACGGGCGAAACAGGGCTCCCGCCCCCTGCGGGGGTTCCGCCCCCTGTAGCGCGGTCCCTTGAAAAATACGCTCCCTGCCGCTATGATTCCCCTATGAACGGAGCGGAAGCCGCCCGCGCCCTTATCGACGGCGCGGGGGCGGTTATCAAGGGAAAGCGGGAATTCCTCGAACTTCTGACCGCAGCGGTTTTGGCCGGGGGGCATGTGCTTATCGAGGACAATCCCGGCCTTGGCAAGACAACGGTGGCGAAAACCTTCGCCCGCCTTATCGCCGCCCCGGACGGGAAAGCCATGCTCTTCAAGCGCATCCAGTTCACCCCGGATCTGCTCCCCTACGACATTACCGGGGTCGATGTCTTTGACCCCGACACCCGTTCCTTCCGTTTTGTTCCGGGCCCCGTGCTGGCAAACATCGTCCTTGCCGATGAAATAAACCGGACCACCCCCAAGGTGCAGTCCGCCCTCCTGGAAGTAATGGCGGAACGCCAGGTTACCATAGGCATGACAACCCACGCCCCCCCCGAGCCGTTCTTCGTAATCGCCACCCAGAACCCCATAGAAAGCGAGGGAACCTTCCCCCTTCCCGCAGCCCAGCTGGACCGCTTTATGATGCGCCTTTCCCTGGGCTACCCGGACCGGGAATCGGAACTCGCCATACTGGACGAAGACCCTGCGGAACACGCGCTGGGCCGCCTGGAACCGGCGATTTATGCGGCGGATTTTCTCGAAGCGCAAAGGGCGGCGGAGGCGGTGTACTGCCATCCGTCGTTAAGGGACGCCATTGCGGATATTGTCCGGGACACCCGCATCCACCGGAACTTCCTCCTGGGGGCCTCCCCAAGGGCGGGCCTGCATTTCCTGAAAGCCGCCAAGGCGACGGCGCTGGTAAAGGGCAGGAACTACATCACCGACGAGGATATTGTCGCGCTGGCCGCGCCCGTCCTCCTCCACAGGTTCAAGCTGAGGGACCCCCGTTCCGGGGGCGATAAACTGATACGGGAGATCTGCCTTGCGCGAATCGAGGGCGTCAAAACCTCCTGACGCGCCTTTCCAGGGGATCCGCGCGCCGCCCTGCCCGGCGCCCCGGCCGTCCGCTTTGCCGGTAATCGCCACAGCGCTCGTGTCCCTGCTTGCCGGGTTTCTGCGCCGCGAGCTGGCGCTGACCCTTTTGGGCGCGGTATTGCTGGCGGTCCTTGCCTACAGTTTTCTGGCGATTTTCGTCCTTGCCCTGGCGCACCGCCGCCGCGCCGGCTCCCTCTCCGCGCGGATGTCCCCGGAATCCGCCCCGGCGGGCAGGCAGGGGGCCGTGCTCTGCGTCCGGGAATACGCCCGCCGCCCTGCCGCGCCCCATTCCGCCGCAGGGGAGGGGAAATTCTTCCGTTTTCCGGGAATACTCATCCGCTATGAAATCCGCCTGTCCACCGGGGACGGCAGGGTGCTGCACCACGTCTTCGACCCCGATGCCGTAAAGAACAGCTACAGCCCCTTCAAAGTGCCGAAACGGGGCGCTTATCACGGCCCGCAGGACAGCCTCCTCGTGCTCGACATTTTCGGCTTTTTCCAGGCCGCTTTTTCCCTGCCCCGGGAGCCGGGCGTGCGCTTCCTCTCCCTGCCCCAGCCCGCGCCAAAACCGCTCAGCATCGAATTCCGCCCGGGGGGCGCCGAGCAGCGCTCGCAGCCGCGCTTTATGCGTACCGACAACCTCATCGACCACCGGCCCTATATCCCCGGCGACGATCCCAGGCGCATCAACTGGAAACTTTACGGCCACGCCGGGGATCTTTTTATCCGGGAAGGCGAGCCCGAGCCGCCGCCCCATTCAAAACTCGTCCTGCTCATCGACACCCAGATCGACGCAAGCATATTTCCCGCAGGGCGTTTTGCCGCGAGGCGCACCGGCTCCCCTGCCTGTGCCGCCGAAACGGGCCGCCGGGCCGTTGACCTGCTCTGCGAAAACGCGCTGGCCCTCGTTATGGAATACTCCGGCCGGGGTCTGGAAATAGCCGTGGGCTATACCGGAGGGAAACCCCCGCGGACAGGAAGCCCCGCCGAACTGGCCGCCCTTCTCGCCTGCCCCGCAGCGCTGCCGCTCCGATCCCCGCAGTCCGGGGAATCCGCCATCATGCCGGAACTGCCCGAAGCCCCGGAGGACCGCGCCGTACTGGTACTCGCGCCGCCGTGTTCGGAAGCGGCGAATTCGGCCCTGGACCGTTTCCTGAAAAAGAGGGGGAAAGAGCGGGAGACGGACGTGCTCTTTTTATACGAGGGGGAAAACCTGGACGAAGCCGCCGAGACATGCACCCGCTTCTACTCCCGCAGGGCGGGAGTGCGGGCAAGGCGGATCAGGCTGGGCTAGCGGGCTAGAAATAACCCGCCATGTATAGATAAATGCTGAGGCTAATCCCGATAGGAATAAGGGCCAGGGCAATTATCATCATAATACCGCAGAATTTCCAGAAAGCCTTGTTGTATTTAAAGGCAAGCTCGATGTCCCGCTCCGCGTTACTCAGAAAAAAATTACGGAGCCGGGCGCCAAAGGAATATACAAACCGGGCGGGCAG
>JAIRRR010000102.1 GCA_031255875.1 Treponema sp. | reverse complement strand
CCGGCGCCCGGCGGCGTTCCTGCGGTAGGCCAGGGCGCGGAAACCGCCGCGGCGGAAGTCGCCGAGCCGGGCAAAAGCCGCGCTTTTGCCCCGGTCAAACTTTTCCGAGGCGGAAGCGTTCAGGGCGATAATGGCGATGCCGTTTTCCGCGAGCAGGGCGGCAAGCCCTTCCCAATACGCGGCAATTCTGTTTGTCATAGGCACAAGATCCGGGAACAGCGCGATCACGCCGTAGCCGCCGCCCGGCGCGGCAAGCCCGCCCCGGCCCGGCCCGATCTCAACGGCGGGCGCTGCCTCTACCGAAACCGCCCTGCCGCCCGCCGCCTCTTCCAGATTCCGCCGGGCCGCCTCAAGCGACAGGACATTCCTCCCCGAAAGGACAAAGCGGCCCGCATCCAGGGGGAAGCGGCGGGCGAACCACGCGGGGAAATGCCCCTGATCCGGCTCGTGTACCAGGACGGCGGGGCTGGCGGCGAGGCAGGGCCGAATCTTTTCCCCCAGCTTTCCTGCCAGCCTCGCCGCCGCGAGGACGGCCGCGCCGGCATGGTCAAAGCCCGCCGCGCCGTAGACCGCGTCGATATGGTAGCGGACGCCTTCCATTTCAAAGTCCCCGCCGCCCCGCCGGTAGGCCGCCCCGCCGGGAAACACGCCCTCCGCCGCGCTGCCTGCGGGCGCGGAAGCGGAATCACGGCGGCAGGCAAACACCGTGTGGCCCTTCCCGGATTCTTCGAGGAACGGCGCAAGGCCCCGCGCAGTAATACTGCCGCGGAACCACGGCGCGAGCGGGTTTACTATAACGGCAAGGAAGATCCCCCCGCTTTTCAGCATCCCCGCCGAACGGCCGGCAAAATCTTCCAGCACCGGCAGCCCCGCCTTGGCCGGGACATTGGAAAGTATCAAATCCCACGCGGCCCCGGCCGGCCCGGCAAGCAGCGGCTCCGCGCGCGCTTCCAGTTCCGCCCCGCCAAGCCCGTTCCTCCGCCCGTTGTATTCGGTAAAAAGCCGGGCAAGCTCGTCCCGGTCCTGGGCCCTTACCCTGAGCGCCGGGGCCGGGCCGGCACTTTCCCCGCCCGCGCCGGCCTCCGCCAGATCGCGGAGCGCGGCACCGGCGCAGATCCCGAGCACCCCGCAGCCGCAGCCCGCGTCCAAAACCGAGAGCGTCCCGTCCTGCCGGATCTTCCCCGGCGCGGGGAAAAGGCCGTCGTCGAGCAATCCGGAAAAAACGCGCAGGAGGAAGCGGGACCCCCGGTCAATGCCGGCGGAGCTGAAGAGTCCGTGGGAGAGGGCGAATTCGTAACGCCTCCCCCGGAATTCGAAACTAACTTCTTTTGTAATATAGGGGATAACAGAAGGCAAGTTTAACTGTTCACCCGCTCCACATACTCGTTGGTATCGGTGTTGACCAGGATCCTTTCGTTCTGCTTGATAAAAAGCGGCACCCGGACGGTAAGCCCCGTTTCCGTTACAACGGGCTTGGTAGCGCCCGAAACAGTATCGCCTTTAATGTAGTTTTCGCTTTCCGCCACGGTGAAAACCATCTTGGTGGGGACCTTGATGTCTATCACCTTCCCTTCCCAAATAGTCAGTTCGTATAGCTCGCCCTCTTTAAGGTAGTACTTCTTCTCTTCCATTTCGGCAATGGGCACCTCGAACTGATCGAAGCTGTCGTTGTCCATAAAATGAAAGTAATCCTGATCCGAATACTGAAACTGGCAGCTGTGAATATCCACCACGGCGTCTTCGACTTCCTGCTGGGTCGGGATAGTCATGGTCAGTACCGATCCGTCCTTGATGCTCTTCATCTTAATCCGGGCAATGGCGGTCCCCTTCCCGGGGTTGTGAAATTCCCGCTCCACCACCAGATAGGGCTGCCCTTTCTGGAGCAGGCAGCTTCCCTTGGCAATATCTCCGCCTCTAATCATGGCTTCCTCGCTTGCGTATAGGGTTCTAAGGGCCAAGAACGCCCAAAATTATCTTTCTTAACAGTGTAACGGATCAGGAAATTTTAGTGAAGGGCCAGGGAGCCGGGTATCGGAGCCATGCCCGGCAATTTAACATTTATAGACAATTTTTTGTAAATTTGGGCGCATTTTTTGCGGCAGGCCGCAAAAAACCGGGCTTTGCGGGGCTCCGCTCACGCTCCGGCCCCGGCGCTCCGCGCCGTGGCTGCTTTCGCCCCTGCGGGGCTCGCACCCCTCCAATCCCTTGCGCGGGGAAAACGCGCGGTAACAACGGCTTTTCCGCAACAGCCGGCTTTGTAATGTTTGTATGCCCCTGGGCCTGCCGTCCCGGACCCGTGCGGGTCCGGGAGCAATCGCCTATATGTCCCTGGGCCTGCTATCCCGGACCCGTGCGGGTCCGGAAGCAATCGCCTATATGTCCTTGGGTCTGCCGTCCCGGACCCGCTGGGCTTTGCCTTCGGAGACGGGGAGGGCGCCGGGCTCGTGGAGTTCCACGCGCGGGTTTATCGTGATCGACGCCTGGATGGTCTTGCGTATCCTTTCCCGCAGGGCGTTGAGGGGCCGGGCGTCGTCCATAAAGATATCCGGGCCGACTTCCACTTTTACGGTCAGGCGGTCCAGGACGCCCTCTTTTTCTATCACGATAAGGTAGTTGTTCCCCACCTCCCGCATGGCCATGATCGCCTCTTCTATCTGGCTGGGGAAGACGTTCACCCCGTTGACGATGAGCATGTCGTCGGTGCGGCCGGTGATGCGGCGGAGCCGGCGGTGGGTCCTGCCGCAGGCGCAGGGTTCGGTGTAGAACGCCGAGAGGTCCCGGGTACGGTAGCGCAGTATGGGCGTCGCTTCCCGGCAGAGGCAGCTGAGCACCAGCTCGCCGGTTTCGCCGTCCGGGAGCGGCTCCAGGGTTTGCGGATCGACGATCTCGCCGATGTAGCCGTCCTCCCAGAGGTGCATGCCGTCTTTCGCCTGGCACTCGAACGCCACGCCCGGGCCGTTCATCTCGGAAAGGCCGTAGGAATTGTACACGTCGATGCCGAGCAGTTTTTCTATGCGCCTGCGGGTGTCTTCCGAATAGGGCTCGGCCCCGGCAAAGGCCCGCTTCAGCCTGATGCTGTCACGGCTGACGCCTTCGGCCCGCATAATGGATTCGACGTGGAGCAAAAAGCTCGGGGTGGCGTGCACCACCGTGGTGCCGAAGTCCTGCATGAGCCGGAACTGCCGGGCGGTGTTCCCCGGGCCCGAGGGAATCACCAGCATTCCCACTTCCTCGCCGCCCGCGTGCAGGCCCAGGCCGCCGGTAAAGAGGCCGTAGGTGATCATGTTCTGGAACACGTCGTCCCTGGTACACCCCGTGCCGTAAACGCAGCGGGCCACATAGCCGGTCCACCTTTTAATGTCTTCCCGGCTGAAATAAATGGTAGTAGGAATGCCTGTAGTGCCGCTTGACGCGTGGAGCCGCACTACTTCCTCTTTCGGGATGCCGAGGAGCCCGTAGGGGAAGGCGTCCCTGAGGTCGTTCTTGGTGGTAAAGGGGATACGCTTAATGTCGTCGAGCGTTTTAATATCGTCCGCGCTTTTTATACCCGCCCCGGGAAGCCTTTCCCGGTAAAAGGGGGTGCGCAGCGCCCAGCCGACCGCAGTCCTGAGTCTTTCAAGCTGCAAGGCTTCCAGTTCCGGGCGGGGCATGGTCTCCAATTCGGGATTCCAGTATTGGTACTTCATTGCTCCCTCCCCAGCTTAAAGGCTTTGCTGTTAATCTCCGCAAGCTCCGGGGCCTTGGCAGCAAACATGGCGTTGATAGTGCCTTCCAGGGTTTCTGCGGAAACGGGGAGGAAGGGTGAAGCCGCCCCCACCATGACCATATTCACCGCGCGGAGATGCCCGGCCTTTTTCGCGAGGGCGGAGGCGTCCACCAGGCGGTAAACCGGGAAGCGTTTAATCACGTCGGCAATGGAGTCGGGCGCGGGGTAGTCCGGGATGTTGACAAAAGGCTCCGTGGCGGTAACCAGCGCGCCTTTCGGCCCGAGCCACGCGGCGTAGCGCAGGCTCTCCAGGGGCTCCATGGCGATGATAAGGTCCGCGCCGCCCCTCGGCACCAGGTCCGAGGCGATTGCCCCGCTCGAAATGCGCAGGTGCGCCAGTACCGCGCCGCCCCGCTGGGCCATGCCGTGCACTTCCGACTGGCGCACGTTGAGGCCCGCGCCCACCGCGGCATGGGCGATAATCGCCGCGATGGAAAGCACGCCCTGGCCGCCGACCCCCGCGAGGATGATGTCCCGCTTCACAAGCCCGCCGCCGCTTCCCGGGGCCGCGCTTTCCGGGGCCGCGCCGTCCTGCCGGGGGGCCGGCCCGCCGCCGTCCCCGGGCGAAGCCGCCGCCTTTGCCGCTTTCTGCCGTTTCCTGAAAGCTTCAAGGCACTCGCGCCTAAAGATAACCACCGAAAGGCCGGGGTATTCGATTTCGGCGCGCAGCTTTGCCGCGTTCTCTTCAAGGAGCTGGCCCTTTGCCTCAAGCTCAAGAAGGTGCCCGGGATCGACCCCGGTTCCCAGTACAATCTGTTTTAGCCCGGCGGAGGGCACGATCGTTTTCTGGCAGCCTGTCATGGCGACAATGGAGTTGTCCAGAATGACCAGGGTCATGGGCGTGTTGGCGGCCGCGGCGTCAACAAGGCCGGTTATCCCCGAGTGGAGGAAAGTAGAATCGCCGATAACGCCCACGGCGTGTTTTATGCCTGCGTCCGCAGCCCCCCGGGCCATGCCCACGGAAGCGCCCATGCAGACAATGGTTTCGGGGACGGCGTGAGGGGGCATGGCCCCCAGCGAATAGCAGCCGATGTCCGAGGTGATTGCAAGCGAATCAAGGCCCTCGGCCGCCTTCTTAATCGTCTCGTAGCTGTCGCCGTGCGGGCAGCCCTTGCAGAGCTGGGGCGGCCGGCCGGGCAGCCGGGGAATATCCAGGGCCTTGAATTTTACCGAAGCGCCGTCAACGGTCAGGCTGTCGCTCAGGATATTCGGCCGCGCGGGCAGGCCCAGGCCCCGGCGCACCGTGTCGGGATCAAGCTCGCCCGAGCGGTCGAGCGCGCCGTCGAGTTTCCCCGTGACGGTCAGATCCTGGGGCAAAATCCCCCGGAGCTTTTTTTCGATAAAAGGCTGCCCCTCTTCTATTACAATGACCCGCTCCGCCTTTTCGCAGAGCGCCCGTATCTGATCCGACGGCAGCGGGTACGCGCCTATGTGGAGCCGCGCGGGAACCCTGCCCCCCCGCGATTCAACAAAGTCGGCAAGGTTTTCCTCGTAGTAGTTTCCTCCGAGCCCGGCGGTGATAACCGCGAAACTGCTGTCGGCATTGTCAAATTCCGCCTTGTTGGACCGGTAGCCTGCGGACCATTCCCGGATATCGTCCTGCTTTTCAATGAGCGACAGGTAGTTGCGCCGGGCGAACGCCGGGAGCAGCATCCACCGGGTCCTGTCGGCGGCCTTGGAAAGGGGGTTTTGTTCCCTGGGGGGCCGGACGGCGATCGCGGCGCGCGCGTGGGAGAGGCGCGTGGAAAGCCGGAGCATTACCGGCACGGAAAAACGTTCCGAAAGGTCGAAGGCGTCCCGGGCCATGTCGTAGGCTTCCTGCTGGTTCCTCGGCTCAAGGCAGGGGATCATGGCGAAATCCGCGTAAAAGCGGGAATCCTGCTCGTTCTGGGAGCTGTGCATCCCCGGGTCATCGGCCACGGCTATTACCAGGGCGCCGTTGATTCCCAAAAGCGCCGCGTTCATGAGCGGGTCGGAAGCCACGTTAAGCCCCACGTGCTTCATGGTGACGATGGCCCGCTTCCCCGCGAAAGAGGCGCCCAGCGCCGCTTCCAGGGCGATTTTCTCGTTCGAGCACCAGGACGCGGTAAAGCCGCCCTGCCCGGGACCGGCGTTTTTCCCGCCCTGGCCCATAAGGTACTCCATGATCTCCGTGGAAGGGGTGCCCGGGTACCCGTAAGCGCCGCTTAATCCCGCGTGAAGCGCCCCCAGGGCCGCCGCCTCGTCGCCCAAAAGGGCCAGTACTGTTTCCGCCATAGTCCCTCCCTAAAAGGTGTCCGGCACCTTTGTTACGATATTTACCAGCTTGTCCGGCACAACGATCACCTTTGCCGGCGGCCTCCCCCCTGTCCATTTGAGCGTCCCGGGCAGGGCCAGGGCCGTCTTTTCAAGGGCGGCCTTGTCCGTCCCGGCCGCCGCGCTGAATTTGTCCCGGATCTTGCCGTTTACCTGTACGACGACCGTTACCTCGCTGTCCCGAGTCAGGGCCTCGTCGTAAGCCGGCCAGGGCGACCGGGAAACGGATTCCCTGTACCCGAGCTTCTCCCAGAGTTCCTCCCCAAGATGGGGCGCGTAGGCGCTTATCATGAGCACCAGCGGCTCCCAGAGGGCGCGGGGGACTTTTTCCAGCCTGGCAAGCTCGTTGGAATAGACCATCATGGCGCTGATGGCCGTGTTAAAATTGAGGCTTTCCGTGTCGGCGCTTACCTTTTTGATGGTTTTGTGCAAGAGGCGTGTTAGCAGCCCGTTGCGCTTGTGGATTTTTGCATCATCAGTATCGCAAAAATCCCGATTATCCGGCGTGCTTTTGGAGTTTGCAGGGTAAAAAATCGCCTGGTCGGCGATTTTTTGGGATTTTATGCGCGAAGCGCAGCAAACTCCCAGGGGGGGCGTTGCGGGGGGGGCTCCCCCCGCTGGGGGGGCAGCGGAAGACCCGCCGGCGGCGGGGCTGGAGCGAGGGGGGCTCTCCCCCCCTTCGTTCTGCCCCTCGCCGACTTTCCCGCTTGTGGCCCAGAGTCTTTCCAAAAAACGGGTGACTCCGACAAGGCCCGCGGTAAGCCAGGGTTTTGTTACTTCAAGCGGCCCCATGAACATTTCGTAGACGCGCATGGAGTCCGCGCCGTAGCTTTTGATTATGTCGTCGGGGTTTATTACGTTGCCCCGGCTTTTGCTCATTTTTTGGTTGTCCTCGCCCAGGATCATCCCCTGGTTTACCAGGCGCTGGAAGGGTTCCTTGGTGTTTACCAGGCCCAGGTCGTAGAGGGCTTTGTGCCAGAAGCGGCTGTAGAGGAGGTGCAGTACCGCGTGCTCGACGCCGCCTACGTAGAGGTCTACCGGCGCCCAGTACGCTACCTTGTCTTTTCCGGCGAAGGCGCTGCTGTTGTGCGGATCGAGGTAGCGCAGGTAGTACCAGCAGGAGCCCGCCCACTGGGGCATGGTGTTGGTTTCGCGCCTGGCCGGGCCGCCGCATTTCGGGCAGCGGGTGTTTACCCAGTCCGTGATGCCCGCGAGCGGGGATTCGCCTGTGCCGGTGGGGGCGTAGGACTGTACTTCGGGCAGGGTGAGGGGCAGGGCGCTTTCGGGCAGGGGCACGATCGCGGAGCCCTGTTCCGCGCGGCAGCGCTCGCAGTGCACTACCGGGATGGGCTCGCCCCAGTAGCGCTGCCGGCTGAAGACCCAGTCCCGCAGCTTGTAGTTTACCGCCTTTTTGCCCGCGCCCTTTTCCTCGAGCCAGGCGGTGATTTTGGCTATTGTCTCCCTGGTGGGAAGCCCGTTGAACGGGCCTGAGTTTACCGAGAAGCCGTCCGCGGTGGTACATTCGGCGGGTTCGGCGGAATAGTCCCCGGACGGGTCGTATTCCCCGGCGGCTACGACCTGGCGTATGGGCAGGCCGAATACCTTCGCGAATTCCCAGTCGCGCTCGTCGTGCGCCGGGACCGCCATGATGGCCCCGGTGCCGTAGGAGATGAGCACGTAGTCCGCCACCCAGATGGGGATCTTTTCGCCGTTCACGGGGTTTAGCGCGTAAGCGCCGGAAAATACGCCGGTTTTTTCCTTTGCCAGATCCGTGCGGTCAAGGTCGCTTTTCTTCGCCGCCGCCTCGACATACGCCGTTACCGCGTCTTTTTGCGCGGGGGCCGTGATTCTGCCGACCAGCGGGTGTTCCGGCGAAAGCACCATGTAGGTGGCGCCGAACAGGGTGTCGGGCCGGGTCGTGTAGATCTCCAGGGACAGCTCCCCAGAAGCCTCCGCGCCGTCTCCGCCATCCGGCCCGGCCACCTTGAAGGTAACGTTCGCCCCCTCCGAACGGCCGATCCAGTTCCGCTGCATCAGCTTGACCGACTCCGGCCAGTCAAGCCCGTCGAGGTCCTCCAGCAGCCTTTCCGCGTAGGCGGTGATTTTCAGTATCCACTGGCGTATGCGCTTGCGGGTAACCTTGGCGCCGCAGCGCTCGCAAAGCCCGTCCTTTACTTCCTCGTTTGCAAGCCCCGTCTTGCAGGAGGGGCACCAGTTGATGGGGCTTTCCGCCTCGTAGGCCAGGCCTTTCTCGAAAAGTTTGAGGAATATCCACTGGGTCCAGCGGTAGTATTCCGCTTTCGACGTGTCCACTTCGCGGTCCCAGTCGTAGGAAAAACCCAGCGCCTTGATCTGGGAGCGGAACTTGTTCACGTTCGCCGCCGTGGTCTCGGCCGGGTGGGTCCCCGTCTTTATGGCGTAGTTCTCCGCCGGGAGCCCGAACGCGTCGAAACCCATGGGGTGGAGCACGTTGTACCCGTTCATGCGCAGATAGCGGCAGTAAATGTCGGTCGCCGTATAGCCTTCCGGGTGGCCCACGTGCAGCCCCTGGGCCGAAGGGTAGGGGAACATATCAAGCACGTAGCGGCGCTTTTCCCGGGGGAAAGCCGGGTCCTCAAGGGCCTTAAAGGTCTTATGCTCCTCCCAGTATTTCTGCCACTTGGGTTCGATCGCGTCAAAAGGGTATTTGGCCATACAAACAGCGCTCCTGTTGAAAGCGGCGCTTAAGCCCGCGCCGGGCTGAATAATATTGAAGGTATTCTACCAGCGAAAGAGAGAATAATTCAATAGCGCGGCAAACTGCCGGGCGGGGCGTTTTTCCGCTAAAGCCGCTCCAAAAACTGAAGTTTTTTGAGGGGGCCTCTTGACCAAATCTCCGGTTCCTGCTATGTTTACAAAACATTTAAGATGCGGTGTTGTGCCCTTGTAGCTCAGTTGGCAGAGCATATCCATGGTAAGGATAAGGTCATCAGTTCGATTCTGATCGAGGGCTGTCATGGTGTAAAGAAGCGGGTAGAACAGGATTTCTTTACGTTTTCTGGGAAAACGGGCCGGACCCCCGCTTTTCCCCAAAGGGGCCCCGTTAATCGGGATTTTTGCACGAAGGCGTGCCAAAGGCGCGCCGGGCAAAAAATCCGCAATATAACAGGCTCCTCCCAAGGGCCCGCGGGCCCTAAATCAGCGTCGCGGCTCCGGGACAGGGGCCGGAGGGTTGGAATATGGCAAGCAAGAAGACAGCGGTTGAGCTTATCGCCCTGCAATGCACCGAGTGCAAACGGAAGAACTATACCACCAAGAAAAACAGGCGGAATATCCAGGAAAAGCTGGAACTGAAGAAGTACTGCCCGTTCGACCGCAAGCATACTCTGCACAAAGAAACAAAGATCAAGTAGTTTTATAGGCGTATAGCTCAGTTGGTAGAGCGGCGGTCTCCAAAACCGCAGGTCGTGGGTTCGAGGCCTACTGCGCCTGGGGCGAGTTGAAGGAACAGAGAGCGGGTAAAAGTTTTATCAGCCCTTGCGTTGTATAAAAAGCCGTAAGCAGGCCTCGAAGGGTCCGGCCCGCCGACCAGGCGGGAGGGAAAGGGGCCAGGGATGGCCCCGGCAGGGACGGACCCCGGCCCGGAGGCCCGAGGCAGGATGCCGAGGGGCGGAGGGCGAGGCCTACTGCGCCTGGGGCGAACAAAGGAACAGAGAGCGGGCGGAGGTCCGGCCCGCCCTTAGGTATCGCGTAGAGGGCGGCAGTCCGGCGGGAAAAGGCAAATAAAGAGGATGACATGGGCAAACTAGTTCAATTTATGAAAGAATCCTATGCGGAACTCCGCAAGGTAATCTGGCCCGGCCGGGACGATGTGGTCAGTTCGGTAAAAGTCGTCATAGTATCCACCGTCCTGATAGCCGCCATTTTGGGCCTGGTGGATGTCATCCTGCTCCTTGGGGTGCAGGCGATATTCCGGTAGGCAAAGGACAGCTATGGCTACGGGTTGGTACGTGCTCCATACCTATTCGGGGTACGAAAACAAGATAGAAAAAACTATCCGCATGATGCTCGGGAACGGGGACCTGGACAAAGAAGTAGTCCGCGACATCAAGGTCCCCCAGGAAGAGGTCGTCGAGGTCCGGGACGGCAAGAAACGCACCCTTGTCAGGAAGTTTCTCCCGGGCTATGTGCTGCTGGAAATGGACCTCCCGGACGCGGACTGGAAAACCCCCTGCTCCCGGATCAAGAAAATCCCGGGGGTAACCGGTTTTGTGGGCGTCCCCGCCGACAGGAAACCCCAGCCCCTGAGCGGCGACGAGGCGAGGAGCATACTCCAGAAATCCGGCGAGATGAAGGGGGAGCGGCCCGTCCGTTCCCGCCAGACCTTCGCGTCGGGCGAACAGGTCAAGATTATCGAGGGCCCGTTCGCCTCCTTCGTCGGCACCATCGAGGAAGTGCACCAGGAACGGAGCAGGCTGAAAGTGATGGTCGGCATTTTCGGCAGGAACGCGCCGGTAGAAGTCGATTTTTTACAGGTAGAAAAGCTATAAAAAGTGGGAGGGGGCCAGTCCCCCGCTATGCCGCATGCCACGGCAATACCACGAAGGAGAAGAAGTATGGCAAAGAAAAAGGTTACCGCCCTGATCAAGCTCCAGTGCCCGGCAGGAAAGGCCACCCCGGCCCCCCCCGTCGGACCCGCCCTGGGGCCCCACGGGGTGAGCGCCCCCCAGTTTGTCCAGCAGTTCAATGACCGGACGAAAAACATGGAGCCGGGGCTTATCATACCGGTGGTCATCACCGTGTACCACGATAAGTCCTTCAGTTTTATCCTCAAAACCCCGCCCGCCGCAGTGCTGATCAAGAAAGCCGTCGGGCTCGAAAAGGGTTCCGGGGAGCCGCACAAGAACAAGGTGGCAAAGCTTCCCCGGTCCAAACTTGAGGAAATCGCCAAAATGAAGATGGCCGACCTTTCCGCGATCGATGTCGAAGGGGCCATGCGGATCATCGCCGGGACAGCCCGGTCCATGGGCGTAGAGGTGGAAAAATGAAGCGCGGGAAAAAATACCTTGAAAGCCTGAAAAAGTACGAAGCCGCCACCGTTTACGAGGTAAAAGCGGCGATGGATTTGGTCAAAACCCTGGCTTCGTCCAAATTTGACGAGACCGTGGACGTGTCGGTCAAGCTCAACCTGAAAAAAAGCCAGTCCGTGCGGGATACGGTCGTGCTGCCCCACCAGTTCCGGGGCGAAAAGCGGATCCTGGTCTTCTGCAAGCCCGAAAAAGAGAAAGAGGCCCAGGAAGCCGGGGCGACTTATATAGGCGCGGACGATCTTATCGAAAAGATAAAGGGCGGCTGGCTCGATTTTGACGTCGCCGTGGCCACGCCGGACATGATGAAGGACGTGGGCAAGCTCGGTATGGTGCTGGGGCGCAGGGGCCTCATGCCCAACCCCAAGACCGGCACCGTTACCTTCGATCTCAAGGGCGCCCTTTCCGAGCTCAAGAAGGGCCGCGTGGAATTCCGGGCCGACAAGACCGGGGTGGTGCACCTGGCGGTCGGCAAGGTTTCGATGGAAAGCGACATGCTCGCCGAAAATGCCCGGGCTGTGGTCGCCGAGATCAGGCGGAAGCGCCCCATAGACGCGAAGGGCGAGTTCGTCCGGACCGTTTCGGTGTCCTCTACCATGGGGCCGGGCGTGTGGGTCAACCTGAAAGACGAAGGGTAACCCTTCGCTCTTGCTTTCAGGCTGTATTGAAGTTTTGCGCCGAATAGGAGATTAGGATGGCCATTGTTGCTAAGAAAATACAGGAAGCCAAGACGGCTTCCATTAACGAACTGAAGGAGGCATTTAGCGTCTCCGAGGATTTTATCTTTGCCGACTACCGGGGGCTTACGGTCGCTCAGATCACAAACCTGAGAAAGGAGCTCCGTTCCAAGGGCGCTACGTTCAAGGTGGTAAAGAACAACTTCGCCCGGCTCGCCTTCGAGCAGCTCGAAGCCCCGTCCGAGGTGGCGGGCTACCTTGTCGGGCCCACGGCCGTGGCGATTTCGCCGAAAGACGCCAACGAGGTGGCGAAGATAATCTACACCTTCACCCGGGAAGCCCCGGCGCTCAAGGTCAAGGGCGGACTTGTGGGCAAGAGCGTTTACGGCCCGGCGCAGGTCGAGGCTTTCTCGAAACTGCCCGGCAGGCTGGATCTTATCTCCATGCTCATGTCGGTGATGAACGGCCCGGCCCGCAGCCTGGCCGCCGCCCTGAACGACGTCCCCTCGCGGCTGGTACGCACGGTAAAGGCCGTCGCGGACAAGAAGGCCGAAAGCGGCGAATAGCGAATAAAAACCCTTCAGGCTTCTCCGGGCAAAACCGGAACTGCTATCCTGCCGGGTTTTGAAAACAGGGCCGGCGGCGTTTTCCCGCGCCGGCCGGGGGCCCCGTATGGGGCGCCTTATACAAATAGCTGGAGAAGATAATATGGCAGTTACAAAAGAAGAAATTTTAGACGCGATTGCTTCCATGACGGTTCTGGAGGTTTCCGAGCTGGTAAAAGCCATGGAAGAGAAATTCGGTGTTTCCGCCGCCGCTCCCGTAGCGGTCGCCGCGGCAGCCGCCCCGGGCGCGGCAGCCGCCGAAGCTGTCGAGGAAAAGACGGAGTTCACCGTTATTCTTAAGGCCTACGATGATACCAAGAAGATCGCGGTTATCAAGGAAGTCCGGGCCGTTACCGGCCTGGGCCTCAAGGAAGCGAAAGACCTGGTAGAAGGCGCTCCCAAGCCCCTCAAGGAAAACGTTTCCAAGGAAGAAGCCGCGAAAGTCAAGGATCAGGTCACTGCCGCCGGCGGTACTGTTGAGATTCAATAAATTTTTTACGCGGGCTTCGCGGGACAATCAGTTTAATTTTCTCACAACGGGGGATACCCGGAGGCAGGCTCCGGGTGTCCCTTTAAGGCTGCCGGTACGCGCCGGGGCCTGTGTTTTTTTCGCATGGGCGCCGCTGCGGGCCCTGCCCCGCTTCCAGGGCCGGCGCCGCGCGGCGCCGGGCCTCTTTCCGGGACGCGGGATTTTTTCCCGGGCCCGGCTCCGGGGGAACTGCGGCAATTATGAAAAACAAGGATAATCTGGGGGGCAAAATGGTAGTAAAAGAAAAACAGACGACAAAGCGGACCTATGTCGGCAAAGACATCAAAGACGTGATGGAGCTTCCGGATCTCATCGATATCCAGCTTTGTTCCTACGAACGCTTTTTGCAGCGGAACAAGCTGCGGGACGGCGAAACCCCCGCGCTCCAGGGCCTGGAAGAGGTTTTCAACACTACCTTCCCCATCGAAAGCCCCAACGGCGATATGGTCCTGGAGTACGAGTACTACACCCTGGACGAAGACGGGGTAAAATTCTCCGAGCAGGACTGCAAGCAGAAGGGCCTGACCTACGCCATCCCGCTGAAAGCCCGGGTAAACCTTATCTTCCAGCAGACCGGCGAGATCCGCCAGAAAGACATATACATGGGCGATATCCCGATCATGAGCGAGCGGGGGACCTTTATTATAACCGGCGCCGCACGGGTAGTGGTATCCCAGATACACAGGTCCCCGGGCGTCATCTTCAGCCATGAAAAGGGAATCTTCTCTTCCCGGATCATCCCCTACCGGGGAAGCTGGCTGGAGTTCGAGATCGACCAGAAACGCGAGCTTATCTACGCCAAGATAGACCGGAAAAAGCGTATCCTGGGCACCATATTCCTGCGGGCGCTGGGCTATTCCAGCCGGGAAGAGATCATCAAGGCCTTCTACAAAACCGAGATTCTGGAAGTAAAGGACGACCGGGAAACCAGGGAGAAATTTTCCGGCAAGGTCCTCGCCGCGGCCGTGTGGATCAGCGCGGGGGAGGGGGACGACCAGGCCGCCGGGAAGAAGAAGCTCTACCGGGTGGGGGAAAGACTCCACCCGCACAACGTGGACGAGCTTATCGTCGGCAAGGTAAGTACCGTCGAGGTTATCGACTTTGAAGCCGAGGGGTCCCTCCGTTCCGACATGCTGCTCAACTGTTTTGAGCGCGAGGAGATCAAGTTTGCCAAGGACGACCAGGGCAGGGACGAGCCGTCCAAGGAGGACGCGCTCGCCGCGGTTTACGCGGTGCTCATGCCCGGCGAGTCCATCACCGTGGACGCTGCCGAGAAGGACCTTGTGGGGATGTTCTTTACCAGCCGCCGTTACGATCTGGGCAAGGTCGGCCGCTACAAGCTCAACAAGAAATTCGACATCAAGCCCCCGCTGGAAGATTTCACCCTGACCAAGACGGACATTATCGAAACGATGAAGTACCTTATCAAGGTTTACGTGCAGGACGAGAACATCGACGATATTGACCACCTGGGCAACCGCCGGGTGCGGTCCGTGGGCGAGCTTATGGCCAACGCCATGAAGACGGCCTTTAGCCGGATGGAGCGCATCGCCAAGGAGCGGATGAGCCTGAAAGAGACCGACACCATCAAGCCCCAGGACCTGATCTCGATTAAGCCCGTGGTCGCCGCCATTAAGGAATTCTTCGGCTCAAGCCAGCTTTCCCAGTTCATGGATCAGGTAAACCCCCTGGCCGAGCTGACGCACAAGCGCCGGCTCAACGCCCTGGGCCCCGGCGGGCTTTCCCGGGACCGCGCGGGCTTCGAGGTAAGGGATGTCCACTACACCCATTACGGCCGCATGTGCCCGATAGAGACCCCGGA
>JAIRRR010000068.1 GCA_031255875.1 Treponema sp. | reverse complement strand
GCCCAGGAGCAGCTTGCGGGTTACTTTCATAAGGCGGCCTCCGGAATGGCCCTGACCCGGATAATGCCGTCAACCCCGACGATGCGCTCCAGGATGTCCGGGGGGATGGCCTGCTCCGTGTCGATAATATTGTACGCGTAATCGTCCCGGTGGTGGTTGATAAGGTCCATGATATTGATGCCCGCCCCGGCCAGGATGGTGGTGATCTGCCCCACCATGTTGGGGATGTTCCGGTTCGCCACGAGGAGGCGGAACGGGGCGCGGCGTTCCAGGTGGCAGCGGGGGAAATTTACCGAATTTTTTATCTCCCCGGTTTCCAGGAAATTCATAAGCTGCCTTGCCGCCATGGCGGCGCAGTTGTCCTCCGCTTCCGGCGTGGAAGCGCCCAGATGCGGGATGCAGACGGCCCTTTTGCAGGCCAGCAGTTCCGCAGTGGGAAAATCCGTGACATACAGGGCGAGCCTCCCCGACTCCAGCGCGGCGACGATGTCCGCCTCGTTTACCAGGCCGCCCCGGGCCAGGTTGATTATCCGGGCGCTTTTCTTCATGAGCCGGAACCTTTCCGCGTTGAAAAGGCCCCGCGTGGTATCGCCCAGGGGGATATGGATGGTCACGTAGTCGGATTTGGCAAGCAGGCTTTCCAGGGTGTCGGCCCGGCTGACCTGCCGGGAAAGGTTCCAGGCGGCGTCCACCGAAATATAGGGATCGTAGCCGACAACGTCCATCCCCAGGGCGACCGCGTCGTTCGCGACCATCACGCCGACAGCGCCGAGGCCGACCACGCCCAGCGTCTTGCCCCGTATTTCCGGCCCCTCAAAGCGGGCCTTTTCCCTTTCCACAAGCTCCGGCACCTCGTCGGCCCGGGCGGCAACTGAGGCGGCCCAGGAAACGCCGCCGATAATGCTCCGGGAAGCGAGGAGCAGCGCCGCGATGACCAGCTCCTTTACCGCGTTGGCGTTGCCGCCCGGGGTGTTGAACACGACGATGCCCCGGTCGCTGCACAGGCCGACGGGGATATTGTTGTACCCCGCGCCCGCCCGGGCTATGGCCTTGACCGTGCCGGGAATCTCCATCCCGTGCAGATCGGCGCTGCGCGCCAGAATCGCGTCCGGGTGGGGGAGATCGCTCGCGACCTCGTACTTGTCCCGGGGGAAAAGATTCAGCCCCTGGGGGCTTATCTTGTTCATGGTCCGTATCCTAAACATAGTTTGCCTCGAATTTCTTCATAAACCCGGCCAGCTCCCGCACCCCTTCGATAGGCATGGCGTTGTAGACGCTGGCCCTCATGCCGCCCACCAGGCGGTGGCCCGCCAGGTTGACCAGCCCGGCGGCGGCGGCCTCCCCGGCAAAGCGGGCCTCGATCTCTTTGCGCCTCGCCCCGTCGCCTTCGGCGGGCACAAAGGGTATGTTCATCAGGCTGCGGAAGGCCCGCTCCACCGGGGAGCGGAACAGGCGGGAGCCTTCCAGGTACGTGTAGAGCAGGTCCGCCTTTTCCCGGTTGCGCTTTCCCATGGCCTCCGCCCCGCCTGTTTTTTTGATCCACTCCAGCACCAGGCCCATGATATAAATGCCGTAACAGGGGGGGGTGTTGTACCGGGAACCCGCGTCCGCGTGAACGTCGTAGCGGAGCAGGGCCGGGGTGCCGGAAGCGGCGCGCCCTATCAGGTCCTCCCTGATCACCACCAGCGTAAGGCCCGCCGGCCCAAGGTTCTTCTGGGCCCCGGCGTAGAGCAGGCCGAAGCGGGAAACGTCCAGGGGCTCGGAAAGGGCGCAGCTCGAAATATCCGCGACCAGCGGGACCCCCCCCGTCTCGGGCAGCGAGGCCCACCTGGTCCCCACGATGGTGTTGTTCAGCGTAATGTGGTAGTAGGCGCAGCCGGGCTCGGGCGGCGGCGCTTCGGGGATATAGGAATAGGCCCGGTCCCCGGAGCTCGCCGGGACAAGCGCGTCCAGGAATTTCGCGCCCTCTTCCGCGGCTTTTTTCGCCCAGACGCCGGTATCAATGTACACGGCTTTTTTCGCGGGCTGCCCCGGCTCCGCGGCGCCCAGGTTGAGCGGCACCATGGAGAACTGGAGGGACGCGCCCCCCTGCAAAAAAAGCACCCGGTAGTTCGCCGGAATGCCCATAAGCTCCCGCAGCAGGGCCTCCGTCCTTTCGATAATCGCCTCAAATTCCCCGGAACGGTGGCTCATCTCCATCACCGACTGCCCCGATCCGTTGGCGTCCGTCATTTCGGCCGCGGCCCGCTCCAGCACCGGCAGCGGCAGCATGGAAGGCCCGGGCGAAAAATTGTAGACACGCATACAAACTCCTTTTAAACCCCGCCAGGTTTCGGATACCCCGTTCAGGAGGGGGGCCTGTTACCGGACGGGCGGCCGCAGGCAGGCGCGGGCCCTGTCCGGCCCCCCTGCGCTCCGGCCTTGCTCCCCTGTAATGCGGAGCAAGGCCTCCGCTACCCCCCCGCCAGGCCGCCGGGCTATAATTCAACCGCGAGCGCCCTCAGTTCGTCAAGCGCCGAAACATTGCGCACCGTAACTTCCGGCGGCAGCCTCAGGGCGGCGGGCGCGAAATTCAGGATGCCGCGTATGCCGGCCGCGGCCAGCTTTTCCGCCGCAGCCTGGGCCGCCCCCGCAGGCACGCAGAGCAGCGCGATTTCAATGGAAAGGCGGCCCACCACCTCCGGGATCTTGTAGGCGGGGTAAAGCGGCACCCTCGATTTAAGTATCTCCACCCGGTTCACGTTGGAGTCGAATCCCGCCGCCAGCTCGAATTCCTCCCGGGCGCGTGTTCCGGGCAGCCCCGCCCTTTCCCCCGCGCTGCCGGCCTCCGAGTAATGCAGGTACGACGATCCCAGCCGGCCCAGCCCCACGATGCAGAAAAAGCGGCGGCGGTCCAGGCCCAGGGCCTTCCGTATAGCCGGTACCAGCAGTTCCGGGGCATAGCCCGCGCTGCCACCCGGGGAACCGGCTTCAAGGTAAGAAATATCCTTCCGTATTGTTTCCCTGGCCCAGCCTGTCATGGCCTCGGCCTCGGCCGACGTAAGGGGCCGCCCGCCGTTCTTTTCGAGCAGCCGCATAACGCCGAGCAGCCGCCCCTTTGCCGGCCCCGGAATACCCGCCATTACCCCATCCTTGTGAAATATTTCACATCCTATTATGGCAGGGTCCGGCGAATTGGTCAATATCTCCGGCGGCGTTTCGCGGCCGCGCCCAGCCTAAAATCCGTCGAAAAACGACGCCCGGAGCTGGTTTATCGCCGATGTCTGATCCCTGGTTGTTGTAATGCCCTCGGCCGCCTTTGCAAGCACAGGCTCCAGCTGGTTCCTCAGCGCGGTCTTGCTAATAACTACCAGTATCAGGAATACGCAGGTTTCCTCTTCCGGGGTTTCACCGTCTTCCCCGCCGGGGTATTCTTTAACGAACCAGAAATCCCCGCCCCGTTCCGCCCCGCCGTAAGAGGCGTCGGCCGAGGCGCGTACCAGGCTTTCAAAGTAGCGGCCGTATTCGCGATCGGGGCTGCCGGTATCCGCACCGGGAAAACGGGCCTGTACCCGGCGGGAAACCAGCTGGGCAATATCCTGGCCGGGGGAAAATTTTAACGCCCATTGGCTCAGGGCGTCGATATTCGTTCCGGAATTCTCCGCGACAAACACGTAGCTTTCCGC
>JAIRRR010000063.1 GCA_031255875.1 Treponema sp. | reverse complement strand
GATAGAAGCGCTAGGTGAAATGAAACGCAGCGCGGCAGGGGATAGCAAGAAAGGCAATGCCAGGCTCAAGAAAAAAGAAGCGGGAAAAATTAAATGCATCATCGACAGCGCCATAAACGCCCTGCGCTCCCGCCCGAAGAAAAAGAAGAAAAAGAAGAGCAAGAAAGGGATTTTAGAAGAAAAACTGGTGGAAATTTTTGATCTTATTCCCGGATATACCGACGAGGCCGCCGAAAAGGTTATTAAGCTTCTCGAAGAATACGGGGCCAGCTGGTTAAAAAGATGCCTATTTGCATACCGGGGCCGATAACAGTGAAACGGGGCAGCCGCCGCAGGGCCTTTGAGAAGGCGCATGAAAAACCGGAAAAGGCTTTTCCTTGCCTCGCCTGCCTGCTTGCCTGCGGCCTCCTTATGGGGTGCCATAGCGGGCCGTCATTCACTGATGACGGGGCCTACCGCGCAATCGAGCGGGACGCCCAGCGGGCCGAGGCCGGGCTTGCCGTAACCGGCGCCGACATAGCGGCCGGGGCGGAGCGGGCGGACAGCCGGGCGGAACGGGTTAAGTCGGAGCTGGACAGCCTGGGGGCGGCAATCTCCGGGTCCGGCCTGGGGGACGCGGAGAAAGGCGCCCTGTCGCGCCAGGTCGCCGCGGCGCAGGAGGAAGCCGCCGCCCTGCGTTACGAAACCGGCAGGCTCCGCGAGGGGGCCGCCCGGCTGAACGAACAGCTGGCGGAGGAGCGGGAAATCCGGGCCGCGCTGTCGGAGGAGCACGGCAGGCGGGAAGCGGCCGGCGCTGAGGTAAAAGAAGACCTGGCGGCTACTAAGGGGAGGCTGGCTAAAGCCAGCGGCCAGCGGAACCTTGCCGTGGCGATTGCGGCAGCCCTGGCCCTGGCAATTATCGGATATATCGCCTTCCGGGTATCCCGGACCTTCCGGGTCGCCCCGGTTTAGTTTGGCAAAAAGCCGTCATGCGCGGCTTAACGCTATTCCAAGGAGAAAGACGTGAAAAAGCTCTTTCTTGTTTTACTGGTCCTGCTGGCGGGGATTGCCGGGTTATCCGCAGCGCCCCCCCGGCCGGGCGGGGGTGATGATACCCCGCTGATAGTTATACCCCAGGAGAACACGGCCGCTTTCACGGCCCCCGGGATGCCGGCGCCCGTGCGGCCGGCTATGGCTTTTGCCATAGCCCGGGGCCATGAAGCCGCCTTTGCCCGGGCCGTGGATCTGATATGCCTGTGGCCCGAGCGGTACCGGGAGGGGCTGTTAAGCGCCAATGGTTTTAAGGCCCTGGTTGCCGGCCGGATTACGGTTATGTATATGCGAGGGCAAGCCATAGAAGCTATACAGCGAATAGCAGCCATGGCCCCGGTCGGGTTCCCCCTGCTCTGTTGACCGCTCGGCCTGGTAGGGTTTAGCCGTGTATATATAATGTATACACGGCTTATTTTTTGCCCGGTTATGACGTTTTGAATTCGACTATGTTCTTATCCGGCTCCTGTTGCATGGATTCGTTGATTTTTTTCCCAATAGTACGAATAGTCGCCTCTGTGGAATGTAGGTATCGTTTTGTGGTCTTTAAGTCGGAGTGGCCTAACATATCCTGAATATACCGCAGGGATATGCCTCTTTCTTCCAACAGGGAAGCCAGGGAGTGCCGGGAACTGTGGGGGACAATCCTCCGGCCCCCCAGCTCAATACCGGCGCGTTTAAGCCATTCAGGGAACCGCCTTTCTATCCATGAGGAATGAAGATAACGGCCGTTTTCAAACGAAAAAACAAATTCATGCCGGCCGTTTTCTTCCCAGAGCTTTTTTATTGCCGCTTGTAAAATCGGGTCAAAGGGCGCGTCTCTTACCTTCTTGCTTTTGGGGGGACCAAGTACCCGATTCTTTTTTTCATATCGCTGCCATGAATATTTAAGCGTGATCTTGGACGTATTCCAGTCAAGGCAGTCGGGCTTTAGAGCGCCAATTTCCGCACGGCGCAGCCCGGAGAGGAACATACAGGCGCAAACGGCCAGCTCCATGGTGTCCCGCAGTACCCCCGGACTGAAAAGTTTAAGAAATTCATCCTCGGGCAGGGCGTCCCGGGGAACGCTGTTAAGGCCCGGCGGGTCCAGGTCCTGAAAGGGGTTGTACCAGTGTTTGTGTTTCCTCCGAAATTCCCCGAAAACCATACGGAGGAATATTATAGTCCCGGCGAACGTCCGGCTCCCTCCCATGAGATTCCCGTTCTTGAGCCTCTTGGCGGACAGGCGGTTGATAAAGGCCGTCACGTCATCCTCGTCCACCTCGGACATAAGCAGTCCCGCGAAGGGATCGTCTTTTATATGAGCATTATAGTAGGTTTTGTAGGTATCCAAAGTTCCGGGGGAATAGGGGCGGTTTTTTGAAGCGTTCCGGCCGGTCCGGGGGCTCGTCTCATAGTCCGTGAACTTCCCGGCCCAGTCGCCGACCGTAACGCCTTCAGGGAGGACGCGCCGGGCGCCGTTTGCCTCCGTCTCCCGGTTAAGGTACTGGATAAGGGCGATAACGCCGGCATCGGCCGCAGACTTGTTTTTTGGGTTGCGGTATTGGGCAAGGGCGTCGGGGAAATCCTGGAAACTGCGGCGCTGCCAGTCAAGGCATACCTTCCGGGGAAGCCCGGAAGCCGGGTT
>JAIRRR010000257.1 GCA_031255875.1 Treponema sp. | reverse complement strand
ACGGCCCCGGCCTGTTTCATGGCCGCCACGACTTCGGCCGAACGTTCCCCCTTGCCTATCATGCCCAGGACGCCCAGGCTTAGAAGGCGCGGGGTATAGGCGTCCATGCGGCCGCTCGTGGTCGGCCCCGCCGCGCCGATAAGCTGTCCGGGAGCGGCGGGCGACGGGCCCATGTAATAGAGGCAGGCCCCTTCCGGGGGGAAGGGCAGGGGCTTCCCGGCGTCGAGCAGTTCGGCAAAGCGTTTGTGGGCCGCGTCGCGGGCGCTGTAAAGGACCCCGCTCAGGGACACGGCATCGCCGGCCCTGAGTTCCGCGCATACTTCCGGGGCCAGGGGCAGGGTAATGCGGCGGGCGCTCATAGCGCCACCCTGGCGTGGCGGGCCGCGTGGCAGTTGATGTTTACCGCGCAGGGAAGGCCGGCGATATGGGTGGGCAGGGTTTCTATCATCACGGCAAGCGCGGTCGCCGCGCCGCCGAAGCCCTGGGGGCCTATGCCCAGGGCGTTGATTCTTTCCAGGAGCGCGGCCTCCAGCTCCGCGTAGTATTCCTGCCTGTGGCGCGAGCCAAGGGGCCGGAGCAGGGCTTTCTTTGCCAGAAGCGCCGCCTTGTCGAAGGTGCCGCCTATGCCTACCCCTACTACGATGGGCGGGCAGGGATCGGAGCCGGCCCTTTCAACAGTATCAAGTACAAATTCAGTTACGCCCTCGGCGCCGTCCGAAGGGCGGAGCATCTTCAGGCGGCTCTTGTTCTCGCTCCCGAAACCCTTGGGCGCGACGGTGACCGTGATCCTGTCGCCGGGGACAAACTCAATGTAAAGCATGGCGGGGGTGTTGTCGCCGGTGTTCTTCCGGTCCAGGGGATCGGCTACCACCGACTTCCGCAGGTAGGCTTCCGTATAGCCCCGCCTTACCCCCTCGTTTACCGCGTCTTCAAGGCTTCCCTCGATATGGGCATCGTTCCCTATTTCCACAAAAACGCAGGCCATCCCCGTATCCTGGCAGATGGGCGAACGCCGCCGCGAGGCAATCCCGAAATTTTCGATAATCCTGCCGAGCGTATCCCTGGCTGCCGGCCAGGGTTCCCTTTCCCGCGCGACGCGTATGCAGTCCCGCACGTCGGAAGGCAAATTCCAGCTCGCCTCGATACAGGCGTCTTTTACCGCCTCGGCAATCAAGCCGCTTTCTACAACCCTCACCGCGCCTCCCCAAAACGCCCCGCGCCAGTACCGTGATTAGACTAAAATGCCCGATATGGGCAATTACAAAAGATAGAAAAATGAACCACAACGTCGAAAAAGCCGAAGAAGTAAAGAGAAAATTGGGGAAGAGCCCCCATATTCCATCCCTTTTTTTGACTACGAACCTTGGTCCGATTCGACTTTGCGGCGATTCTCTTATGATAGATGAGGCTGTTCTAAAACTGAAGTTTTGGAACGGCCTCAGATGTCTCTTTAGTCTAAGCAGCCTGCCGGTTTTCATTATAGGGGCTTTCCGGTATAATGGCTAGCAGCCTGTTGTACTTGCGGATTTTTTGCATATACAGGCAAAAAATCCCGATTAATGGGCGTGCTCCAGGAGCCCTCCAAAAACCGAAGCCTTTGGAGGGGCCCCTACAGTTTTCATACAGAGGAACCGTTTATGAAGATGAATTTCCGCATCGTTTTGCTGGCGCTTGCCTGCCTTTCGGCCTGCTCCCGCAGCGGCGGCGGCGTCCCGGGCAACGGGGAGGAGGCAAAGCCCGCGCGGGACACGCTGGCGGTGTCTGTCGCGTCGGATCCGGCCACCTTCGATCTGCTCTATGCCAACACGCTTATAGAGGGCCAAATCGGGAATAATATCTACGACGGCCTGCTTTTTTTTGACGAGGAGGGGCGGCCCGGCCCCTGGCTTGCCGAGGGCTACGAAATTTCAGAAGACGGCCTGGACTATACCTTCCGCCTCAGGAAAGGGGCGAAGTTTCACAACGGGGAAGAATTTAAAGCCCGGGACGTGGAGTTCACCATTGAGTACGCGCGGGGTACGCCCAACGGCAGCACGGTTACTTCCTCGATTAAAACAGTTTCCGTTATCGACGACTATACAATAAAACTGACGCTTTTTGAGCCCATCTCTTCCTTTCTTTCGGAATTCGCGAGCGACCAGTTTGCCATTTACAGCGAGAAGGCGGTAAGCTCCGTTGAAAAATACGGCGAACACCCTATAGGCACCGGGCCTTACCGCTTTGTAAGCAGGAAGAGCGGCGAGGAAGTGCGGCTGGAGGCTTTCGACGGCTACTACGGGCCGCCCCCTCCCATAAAAAACGTGGTGTTCAGGATTATTCCCGATGACTTTACCGCCGCAGTGGCGCTTGAAACCGGGGATATCGACTTTATCTGGATTGCGGGCGCCGCCTCCGCTGCGGCGCTTGAGGGCAGGGAAGGCGTCACGGTGTTTTCGAGCCCGTCGAACCGGGTGAACTACCTGAGCATGAATGTGGAAAAAAAGCCGTTTGACAATGTAAAACTCAGGCAGGCGGTGAATTACGCCATAGACAGGGATACTATCGCCGCCGTCGCCTACGAGGGGAAAAGCACCAGCAAGGATTATATGGCCAGGCCCTGGATGGCGGGTTTTGCCGAACCGGCGCGGCGTTACCCGCACGATCCCGCGCGGGCGGCCCTGCTGGCGGCGGAAGCGGGGGCAAGCAGGGAAAAGCCGGCGGACGTAACGCTCATCACCACCGGGGCAAACCGCCAGGTAGCGGAGATCGCGCAGCAGAACCTCGCGGATATCGGCATCAACCTTTCCATAGAAATTATGGAATTCAATACCTGGGTTACCCGGTACTACGCGGGCGATTTTCAAATAGCGGCGGGCGGCCATTACATCATGTTCAAGGACATGAACTACCTGGAGGAATTCTACGGTACGGCGAATATCAACCAGGGGAATTCCGCCCGCTACAGCAATCCTGTTGCCGACCGGCTTCTCGCCGAAGGGCGCCGGGAGGCCGATCCGGAAAAACGCCGCGCTATCTTTAAGCAGCTGGCGGATATAGTGCAGGAAGACGCCCCCTATGCGGTTTTTGCCAACCCCGCGATTATCCGGGCCTACAACAGCGATATTGTGATTGCCCGGAGTTTCCCTAACGGTATCTACCTTAAGGATATTTCCTGGAAATGAGCCGCTGAAAGCGGCATGGTTTAGGCGAACCCGCGATGCCCCGTTATATTTTGAAGCGCGTCCTCCTCTTTATACCCCTGTCAATGGCGGCAGTGTTTGCCGTGTACTTCGTCATGGACTTTACCCCCGGCGACCCTGCCCGGCTTATTCTGGGCGAGCGGGCGGACGAGTCCCAGCTTGCCATACTGCGGGCGGACCTGGGGCTTGACCGGCCCTTCCTCGCGCGCTATGCCGGCTACCTCCGCCGGCTCGCGTTCCACGGCGACTGGGGCACTTCCTACCGTTCGCGGGCCCCGGTGATAACGGAAATACTGCGCAAAGCGCCGAACACCTTTGCCCTCGCCCTTTTGGGGACTCTTTTCAGTTCCGTTATCGGCATGGGCCTGGGCATACTCGCCGCAGTAAAACGGGGGAAGGCTGCGGACATACTCGCCAGCGCGTTTACAATCATGTGCGCGTCCGTGCCGGCCTTCGTCCTCGGCATGGTACTGATTCTGTTTTTCTCCCTGAAGCTCCGCGTGTTTCCCTCAAACGGCGCTTCAAGCTGGAGGCACTTTATCCTGCCGCTTGCCGCCCTGAGCGTCCCGGCCTCGGCAGGCATGCTCAGGCTTACCCGGTCCATGATGCTCGAAGCGCTGGGGGCGGACTATGTACGCGCCGCCCGTGCCAAGGGGCTTGGGGAGGGCCGGGTAATCTTTGTCCACGCCCTTAAAAACGCGCTTATCCCGGTAATAACCTCCATGGGCATGCACCTGGGCTACCTCCTGGGCGGCGCGGTGATAACCGAAACAGTGTTCGCCATTCCGGGGCTTGGCACCCACATCATCGACGCCGTCAGGATGAAGGACACCCCCGTAGTGCTGGCGGCGATAGTATTTCTGTCCCTCTCTTTCAGCCTTATCATGCTTGCGGTAGACATTCTGTGCGTGTTCATTGATCCCAGGCTGCGCGCCCGCTTCGGCGGCCGAAGGGGCGGCAGGTGAAAAGATTCTGGCGGAAGTACCGTAAAAACCGGCCCGCGACCGCAGGCCTCGCGGTACTGGCGGCGATCGTCCTGGTCACGCTTTTTGCCGGCGCCATTGCCCCGCCGGAAAACGGCATACGGCAGAATCCGGGCATACGTCTCCAGGGGCCGAGCCGGGAACACATCTTCGGCACCGACGATTACGGCCGGGACCTGTTCGCCCGGATCGTCCACGGCGGGAGGATTTCCCTGCTGCTGGGCTTCGGCGCGGCAGCCCTTTCCATGGCGGCGGCGTTCGTATTCGGCTCGATCGCCGGCTGCGCAGGCGGCCTTGCCGACGAAATTATCATGCGGATCATGGACGCCCTCCTCAGCATACCCTATATGCTGCTCGCGCTGGCAATCGTGGCCGCCCTGGGACCGGGGGCGAAGAACCTTTTCGTCGCGATCACGGTGTCGTATATCCCCAATTTTACCCGGATTACCCGGTCCGTCGTGCTTACCATCATGGAAAACGACTATATTGCCGCCGCCCGGATAAACGGCCTGGGGGACATCGCCATCATCCGCCGGCACATACTCCGCAACGCGGCCGGCCCCATCGCCGTCCAGGCCGCCCTGTCGGTAACGGGGATGATACTGGTTTCCGTGGGCCTTTCCTTCATCGGCCTCGGCGTCAACCCGCCCACGCCCGAATGGGGCGCCATGCTTTCATCTTCCCGCGAATTCCTCCGCCGCGCCCCCCACCTGATGTTCTTCCCCGCCGCCGCCATCGTTATCACCGCGCTGTCCCTTAACCTCGCTGCAAACGGCATACAGGACGCTCTGGACTGAGCCCCGGCACAGGGCACGCCGTAAAATGCTTGCCATTTTTTAAAAATGCGCTATTCTAATAGTAATACCTGTTAAGGAGCATGATATGCGCGCGCTTGTTACTATTCAGAAGGTTAAGGCGATAACAGCCATTCCCAATTCGGATTTTCTTGAGACGGCCCATGTCATGGGCTGGCAGTGCGTTGTCAAGAAAAATGAGTTCAAAACAGGGGACCTGGGCGTGTATTTCGAGGTGGACAGCTTCCTCCCGGTTGACCCGCGCTACGAATTTTTGCGCAGCTCCTCGTACCGTGACAACGAGGACAACGGAGCGGGTTTCCGCATACGCACGGTGAAGATGCGCGGGCAGCTTTCCCAGGGCCTCTTCCTGGCGCTCTCCCTGTTCCCCGAGCTTGAAGGTTCCTCCGAAGGCGACGACGTGACGGAAAGACTCGGCGTAAAGAAATGGTATGTCCCGGAGACTGCGGGCGCGGGAGGGATCATAATCGGAGAGCGCCCTTACGGGATTCCCGCCTCCGACGAGATCCGCGTCCAATCGGCCCCGGAACTGATAGACAGCCTGCGGGGGAAGCCCTACTACATTACCACAAAAATGGACGGCACTTCCGGAATTGTTTACCTCATTGACGGGAAGACCGGGTGCTGCAGCCGCAACAAGGAGATCAAGGACGAGGCGGACGCCCTGTACTGGGCGCCGGTTTACAAATACGGCCTTAAAGAAAAACTCGCCCGGTACGGGAAAAACATTGTCCTGACAGGGGAAATATGCGGCCCCGGAATACAGAAAAACAGGCTGCGGCTTCCCGCGCTCGAATGGTACGTCTTCGACGTCAGGGATTGGGATTCGGGCCGCTACCTTCCCTACGACGAGGCGCTTGGGCTTTGCTCGTCTTTCGGCGTCCCCTTCGTCCCCCTTGAGGAGCGGGGGGACAGCTTTGCGTACAGCCTGGAAGAGCTGCTGGAAAAAGCACGGGGCAAATACCCGAGCGGCCTTGACAAAGAAGGCATCGTGGTGCGCGACGCGGAATCCCCTAAAGCCGTTTCCTTTAAGGTGCTGAACAACGACGCGCTGCTGAAAGAGAAAGATTAAAGCAGGATCTAATACTTGAATTCGCTGTCCCCGATAAATTCGCGGAGCAGGCTCTGCCCGGGGACGAACTGCGGGGGGATTGGGACGAAGTAATCCAGGAACGACAGGAGCCGGAAAGCTTCGGCGTATTCGGCTTCGTCCGGCTTTATCGAACGCAGCAGGGGCTCTGCGTAGAATTTGAGGACCGGGATTTCGTAATCCAGGGCGGAGTTGAAGACCGCGTCGGCGCTGTCCTGGAAACTGAAAATGTGTTTCCACGCCCCCCGCTGGACGCTGGGCCACTGCCGGATGGTCCAGGCGGCGCCGACTCCCCGGAACTGGCTGTCCCGGACTATGCGCCGAAGGAGCCGGTTGTCGCTGGTAGGAATCCTGTTGCACTCGTCCAGGCTGATCTGGGTAAGGGCCGACACGTAGAGCTTGAACTTGGCGCTATGGTCAATTTTTTCGGTGAGCCTGTCGTTAAGGCCGTGGAT
>JAIRRR010000224.1 GCA_031255875.1 Treponema sp. | reverse complement strand
TTCAAAGAAATACCCGGTGCACATTGTTGACCGGGTGGGCGGCGGCGACAGCTTCGGCGCGGGCCTTATCTACGGCTGCCTCAGGTCCCTGGGCCCCCAGGAAACCGTCGAGTTTGCCGTAGCCGCAAGCTGCCTGAAACACAGTATCGAGGGCGACTTTAACCACGTCTCGGCCGACGAGGTGCGGAAACTTGCGGCCGGAGACGCATCGGGGCGGGTGCAGAGGTAGCGCGAAACCCGGCGGGTTTCGCGCCTGCCTACGGGTTTTCCTTTAGTTCGGTGAGCTGTTTCAGGTTGCGGAGCTTGAAAGTGGCCTTTTCCTGTATCTGCCGGACCCTCTCGCGGGTAATGCCGAGGAGTTTCCCGGTCTCTTCCAGGGTGAGCGGGCCTTCCCCGGTCAGGCCGAAGCGGAGCTGGATGATCTTCATCTCTCGGTCCGAAAGATGGGAAAGGATGTCTTCCATGGTTTCCTGCAACGTCATGGAGAAGACCATCTCGAAAGGCTCCTCCATCGTATCGTCTTTGATCAGGTCCGCGAGCCGGGTAAGGTTGCCGTCGTCAACGATGGTATCGAGACTGGTGGTTTCCTGGGAGAGCTTGACGATCTCCTTTACCTTGCTGACCGGGACCCCCAGGTACTCGGAAAGCTCCTCCTCGCTGGGATCGCGGCCCAGATCCTGGGTAAGCTGCTTCGCCACGAAGTAGCACTTCTTGATGGTGTTGAGCATGTGGATGGGGATGCGGATTACCCGGCCCTTGTCGGCAATGCTCTTGATTATCGCCTGCCGTATCCACCAGGTCCCGTAGGTGGAAAAGCGGCAGCCCCGGGTATAGTCAAAACGCCCGACCGCTTCGATAAGGCCGATGTTGCCCTCGTCGATAAGGTCCAGCAGGGACAGCCCCCGGTGCTGGTAATTCTTCGCGATGGAGACTACCAGGCGGAGGTTGGAATTGATCATCCTGTTTTTGTAAAAAAGCATGGAACTGTCGATGGCGGCCTTTTCCGTTTTGTAGGCGTCGTCCTGTTCCTCGGTTTTGTACACGCGCTCCAGCTCGGTCAGCTTATTCCGGAGATTCATGATCTTTTCGCCGATGAGCTGTTCCTCCTGGACTGTCAGAAGCGGGAAGCGGGAAATCTGCTTAAAATACAAGGCCAGGGGATCGGTTTCCTTTACGGGTTTTGCCTTTTTTACGTTCTTTGCCGAACGTTCCTGGGCCCGTTTTTTAACCCGGCTTTTTTCAAGACCTGATTCGCTCATCTGGTATGACACCCCTTTTAATTTGGTACTCCGGTTAGATGTTTCAAGTGAAAGCGTCTTAGACACAATAGCATCCTTTGCAATTTTTAGCTATGTTTTTTTTTAGAAATATGTGAAAATTTACCGATATTTGCTGCCGGGCGGCAGATTTTGCGCGGAATTTGCCCGAATATCAGGCCCGGGGGGCTTTCGCGGGATCGATAGGCGTATTGTTCTTATACACCATCAGGAAAAGCTGGGGTTTTGAGGTAACTCCGTCCAATCCCAGCCGGCCCAGCTCGGTACCCGGGGCAACCCGGTCGCCTTCTTTTATCGACAAACTTTCACATCCGCCGTAAACGTATAAATAACCTCCTGTCATCTGTACTATGGCGACCTTCCCAAAACCCCGGTAAGGTCCGGCTGAAATTACAGTACCCTGGCTGAGGCTCTTTACTGATTCAGAGCGCTCGCCCAGGATAGCTACCCCATATAACTTCCCTGTCATATAGGCCAATTCTTTTACCCGTACCGGCCACACCGTCTGGCTGCCGGCCGTTGCCGGGGCTGTCTGCCGGGCGGGGGCGCTGTCGCCAGCCGTCCCGCCGTTCGGGGCGCTTCCGCCCGGCGTGTTTGCAACAGGCGCCGTAACGGCAGGCGCGGCCCCTGACGGAGCGTCCGCAACCGCAACAGCCGGCGCCTCCCCGCGCCGGGGTATTTTCAAGCGGTCGCCCGCCTTGAGCACGTAGTCTTCGCGCAGTCCGTTCGCCGCGCGAAGCTCTTGCAGGGAAATACCGTGCTTCCGGGCTATCCCGAAAAGGGAATCGCCCCGGACAACCTGGTATTCGGTATAACCCGCCGCCGGAACCTGCCCCGGCCCGTCCGGCGGAACAACGCCGCCGGGTATCCTTATCCGCTGCCCGGCCTGGACCTTTCTTGGATCCTGGATGCCGTTAAGGCTCAGGATATCCTGGATATTGGCGCCGTAGCTCCGGGCGATTGAGTAGATAGTCTCGCCCCTTTGTATAACATGAACCTTTTCTTGCGCAAAGCTCCCCATTGCGGCAAGCGCCAAAAGAGAAAGTAAGAATCGGATTCGGGCAGTCATATTGGTTCATTATCGGCGTTTTGCCCTCCAATTATAAGCCGGAAAAGCGCTAAAAGGCCTTCCCGGCTTTACGTGAATCTAAATTTATCGCTCGGCGGGGAAAAAAACAAGCCCTCGGGCTTTATTTACGCAAGTCTTTCCCCTTTTTTCAAAGGCAGTTAAAATAAAACACCAAAAAGAGCGGCAAGTTACACAAAAACCGGCGCACGGGGATGTTAAATCCGCCTTAAATCCGGCAAAGCCCCGGTGCGCGGTGCGCCGGGCGGTAAAATAGTGTAGAATGAGGGTATGGCGATTGAGATTGAGCTGAAAGCCTGGGCGGACGATCCCGTCGCTGTCAGGGAAAAACTGGACGGCCTGGCGTGTTTTAACGGGGAATTCCTCAAGGAAGACACCTACTGGAAGCAGGAGGGCCCGGGAAACGGCCCGGCGGCCGTCCCCTTTTCCGGGGTCCGCGTCCGGAAGGAGAGCGGCAGGGATGCCGGAGGCAGGGCCCGCAATGCCGTTACCGTGACCTATAAGTACAAGGAAAAGAGGGAGGGCCTTGAGGTAAACCGCGAGACGGAATTCTCGGTCTCCGACGCCGGGCCCTTCGAGGGGCTTCTCGGGCACTTGGGCCTTAGGCCGGCGGCAAGCAAGCGGAAATCCGGCTTTTCCTGGAATTACGGCGGCATAACTGCGGAGCTTGCGGAAGTGGCCGGCCTCGGCTGGTTCGCGGAGCTGGAGATACTTTCCGGCAACGACCGCCCGGAAACAGTAAGCGCCGCCCGGCATCGGCTCCTTGAGCTTTTGGCAAAGCTCGGCATCGGGGAAGGCCGGATAGAGACGCGCTACTACACCGAGATGCTGCAGCGGCCCCCGGACCAATCTTAGCCGCTTATGGTCCCCACTTGCAGAAAGCCGGCGTTCAGGGCGCCGCAGCGCGCGCCTTCGGCCACGGCGGCGCGGAGCCCGGCGTCCAGGGCGGACGCGAGTCCCGCAGTAAAGGCGTCGCCGGACCCGGTGGTATTCACCGTTCCGGCAGCCGGGGCGACGGGGTATTCGCCGGAATCGCCGCCCGAAACAAACCATACCGGCTTTGTCCCCCTGGTCAGGACGATGGCGCAGCGGTATTCGGCGGAAAGTTTCCCGCAGATTTTGAGGATCTCCTCCTTTACCGCGCCGGAATCCTCCCCTTCGCCGGGCAGTTCCCCGCCCCGTGCCAGTTCCGGGGCGAAGGTAGCGGCGAATTCCAGGAGGTTGGGCTTTATCACATCGGGGCGGTAGGGCAGGCTGCCGAGAAGGTCCTTGCCCCAGAGGTCGAGCACCACGCGGCAGCCCTTTTCCCTGGCCCGGCGCACCATAAAGGGGACGAGATCGCCGGAAAAGCCCGGCGCCTTTGTCCCGGCGATTACCACAGTCGCGCAGCCCGGGAGCAGCTTTTCGTAGGCTTCCCGCAGCCGATCTTCGGCCCCTGCTTCGACCTCTGCGGCGTCCTCTATCAGCTCGGTAACGCTGCCCTCGCCCTCGTCTATGAGCGTGTAGCAGAAGCGGATGGGGCTGCCGCTCTCAACCCAGTGGACGGAAAGCCCCTCCCGGCGGCTCTTTTCGAGGAACAGGGGCCGCAGATCCCCGCCCAGGGTGGTAAGGTGGGCGGCGGGCTTCCCAAGCTGGGAGAGGACCCGGCATACGTTGAGGCCCTTGCCGGCCACGTCAAAGCGGTGGCGGGGCGAGCGGTTTACCCTGTCCGTCGTTATCGAGGGGAAGCAGAGTATCTTTTGCAGGGTAGGGTTCATTGAAACAGTCAGGTACATGTGCCATACTATAAAGCATGGCGGAAGAAGCGTACAAGCGGCCGAGCTGGGATGAGTACTTTATGGAAGTCTGCGACGCCATCTCCAAGCGGGCGACCTGCGACCGGGGGAGATCCGGCTGCGTTATTGCGAAGGACAACCAGATACTGGTAACAGGCTATGTGGGGGCTCCGGCGGGGCTGCCCCATTGCGACGAGGCGGGGCACCAGCTCAAGCAGATGATCCACGAAGACGGCAGCGTTACAACCCACTGCGTAAGGACCGTCCACGCGGAGCAGAACGCGATCTGCCAGGCTGCCAGGCGGGGCATTGCCATCGAGGGCGCGACCCTCTACTGCCGCATGACCCCCTGCCGCACCTGCAGCATGCTGATCATCAACTGCGGGATCGCGCGGGTGGTCTGCCAGCGCCGTGACCATGACGCCCTGGATTCGGAGGCTATGCTAAAGCTCGCCGGAATCCGGCTCGAATACGTGTACAACGAAGTCCAGCAGTACGAGAAGCAGTAATCTTACCCTTCTTCCCGGGCGATGTGGAAGCGGAAGTACATTTCTTCAAGGGTTTTTTTTGGGCCCGGGGCGGAGTTGTGCGCGCGGCAGACGGCCGTGTCCCGCCTTTCCAGGTAAAAATCGTAAATGGCCCGGGGATCCGTGCTTTTGACCATGGTATAGGCCGGGCGGCTTCCCAGGAAAGAGCGGACTTCGTCGTGGCTTATCGCGGAAATGCCGAAACGCGCCAGCCGGGACCGGACCTCCTGTATCTCCTCAAATGAAAGGTTGAAGAGGAATTCCTCCAGGGCCCCCTGCGTTTCCGGGTTGTCGAGCTGGGCTATGAGAAATTCGCTCCAGTCCTTCCCCATGCCGAGGGAGACCCGCATCAGCTCGCTCGCGCCGTCCATGGTGCCGAAGCTGGGGGGCGAGGCGTCCCGGACGGTCCAGAGGGCTTCCAGGGCGGGCCGGTGCTTCGCGGTACTGAGCTCGGTCCCGCTGTCCCAGAGGGAAACCAGATCGTCCACCATCCGGCCCTTGGTTTTGCGGGGGAACAGCGGATCGTTCAGGCAGGAAAAATAGACCTCTTCGGCCAAAAGGGTACAGGTGATCGACAGGATAACCTGCCTGAGCGGCTTATAGAAGGCCTCGATATCGCCGACCAGCTTTGAGGCAAAGGAAAAGGCGTTGCACTTGGCGATAAAATAGCCGTGGGCGCCGACCGCCCGGGTGGGAAGGCGGAGCAGGCGGGCCGCCGGGGAGTAAGCGCTTAGGGATTCCAGGAAACTGTCCCGGGTGGAAGGGTCGTTCGCGCCGCCCTGCCGCCTTTCGGCATGACCGCCTTCGGCCGCCCGTACCGAGGGGAAACGCGCCACGGCGGCCCCCAGTTCCTTTAGGGCAGAAAAACGCTCTTTAAGCAGGCTGCCCTCCTCCGGGAAGGAAGATTCCAGAAAGGCATAAATATCCCCGATCAGGCGTTCTTCCTGTTTTCTGAGCGCGTACGCCGGAGGAAGGTCCTGGCGGGGCCCGCCGTAGTCGCAGGTCCTGGAACCCGGGGGGCAAGATCCGGCGGATTTACCCAAACTGGTATCGACCATACCAACTATGCTACCTCACTAACCGCGAATTATCAAGTTTTTTTCGCAACTATTCCGGCTTCCGAACCCCCCGGCGGCGGCCTTCCCCGGACGGGGCCCTTGACCGGGCGGCGGAATTCCGGTAGATTCGGTTATACGGGGGTGTACCGGTTTCGACCGGTACGGCTCGGGATACAAGCCGCAGGTGGAGTGCCTATCTCCTGATTAGGCGAAAAATTTAACTGCCAACAACGACAGTTACGATTACGCC
>JAIRRR010000190.1 GCA_031255875.1 Treponema sp. | reverse complement strand
GCAAGGGCCAGGGCGGCCCGCGGCGGCGTCCCCCGCATTGCCCCGGAAGGCCGGCCGGCGTTGGAAAGCTGGATACCTACCTCCCGAACCGGCCGCTCATCTGCCCGAGCATGTTCTGCATACCCTGCGGGTTCTTCCCCATCTTGGCCATCTTCTTCATCATGGTGCGCATCTTCTCGAAACGCTTGAGCAGCCGCCCGACTTCCGCCGCCGAAGTGCCGGAGCCGCGCGCGATACGGCCGCGCCGCGAAGGGCCTATGATAAGGTGGTTCGCCCGCTCCTTGCGGGTCATGGACGACAGTATCGCCTCCTGCTGCTTCATCTCCTCCTTGTCAATATCGTCCTCGTTTACCTGGCCCGCCATGCCGGGAATCATATCCAGCATGGACTTGAGGGAGCCCATCTTCTTTACCGACCGGATCTGGGAAAGCCAGTCTTCCAGGGTAAAGTTCTCCTTCTCCATCTTCCGCCGCAGTTCGAGCGCCTCTTTCTGGTCGATAACTTCCTGGGCCTTCTCCACGAGGCTTACCACGTCGCCCATACCCAGAATGCGGCCGGCCGCCCGGTCGGGGTGGAAGGGCTCGAAGTCCTCGGGTTTCTCGCCCGTGCCCACAAATTTGAGCGGCTTGCCGGTAACGGTCTTGAGAGAAAGCGCCGCGCCCCCCCGGGTGTCGGAATCGAACTTGGTAAGGATTACCCCGGTAAGCCCGATTTTTTCGTCGAAGGTTTTGGCAATATCCACCGCGCTCTGCCCGGTCATCGAATCCGCGACCAGGAGCAGTTCGTCGGGCCGGGCGGCTTCTTTGAGCCGGGCAAGCTCCGCCATCATGGGCTCGTCAATCTGGAGGCGGCCGGTAGTATCGACGATCAACGTGTCGATAAGGTTCTGCCCGGCCCAGAGGGCGGCGTTCCGGCAGACCTTGACGGAATCCGCTTCCCCCTCTTCCCGGTAAACCGGGACCCCGATCTGGCCCCCCAGAACCGCAAGCTGCTCCGCGGCGGCCGGGCGTACCAGGTCGCAGGCGGCAAGCAGGGGCCGGCGGCCCTCTTTCTTGAGGCGCAGGGCGAGCTTCGCGGAACTTGTAGTCTTGCCGGAACCCTGGAGGCCCAGCATCAGGATAACGGAAAGCGTGTCGGGGCCTTTAAGCTGGAGATCCTGTTTCGCGCCGCCCAGAAAAGAGACCAGCTTGTCGTGGACAATCTTGACAAACTGCTGGCCCGGATCCACCGCCCGCAGCACCTTTTCGCCTTTCGCTTCCTCGACAGTGGAATTGACAAAACGCCGCACCACCCGCAGGTTCACGTCGGCATCGAGCAGGGCCATCTTTATGGCTTCAACCGCGTCGTCTATGTTCTTTTCGGAAATCGCCGACTTCCCCGCCACAAAACGCAGGGCGTCGGACACTTTTTCGGTTAGTTTTTCCAGCATGAGGGTATAGTACCCCGCCATCGGCTGTTTTTCAAGGCTTACTGGTGCCAGGCGCCCTTTTGACAGTCGAAGAAATTATCCGTAAATTCCCTGGGGCCGATTTCCTTGTTCAGAATCTGGTAAAGCCCGGTGGAGATGGGCATCCTGAGCTTGTGCTTTTCCGCGAGTATCTTTACGTACTTTGCCGCGGCCGCCCCCTCGGGAAGGTAGCCCAGCTCGCCGATCCGGGCGAGCAGATCCTCCAAACTCTCAAACCGCGCGAGCACGTTTTTTTCTATTATTTCCCTGCCGAAGCGGCGGTTCCTTCCCCAAACGGAACGGCAGGTCACGTCCAGATCGCCCACCCCGGAAATGGAACTGAAGGTTTCAGGATGAGTGGCGCCCATTGCCATGCCCAGGCTCTGGATTTCGTTGAGCCCGGCCGCGAGCAAAAGCGATTCCGTGCCGTCGCCGAAGATGCTCTCCTCGCCGCCCCCGGGGCTTCCCGTTTTCAGGGCGTCCAGGATCCCGAACGCGATGGCGATGACATTTTTCGCCGCAGCCGCCACCTGGACGCCCCGGACATCCAGGGAGGAGAAGACCAGGAGCCGGCTGCTTTTGAGCAGGTCCCGGAAGCGGAACGAATTTTTCGCGGTCTCGCTGGCGGCGATAAGCCCGGTAACCTTGCCCCGGGACACCTCTTCCGCGTGGCTCGGCCCGGCTATATAAACCAGGGAGTTGCGGTAAAAGCCCGGGAGGTAGTCCTCCAGGGTTTCGAGGATCAGGCGCGGCCCCTTGGCGCCCGGCAGGAAACCCTTGGCGATCACCGCGATGGCGGTTTCCCCCTCGCGGATCGAGGGGACCGTGAGTATTTTCTTCACCGTGTCAAGCAAAAACATGGACGGGGAGGCCAGGATGAGGTACTCGGTCCCTCCGGCGGCTTCGGCAATATCCGTAGTCGCCCTGAGCTTTTCGGGGAGTTTTACGCCCGGCAGAAACCGGGAATTGCCGTGCTCCCGGTTGATTTCATCCGCAGTTTCCGACTCGTGCGCCCAGACGACCACGTCGTTCCCCTTGTCCGCAATGACCTTGGC
>JAIRRR010000152.1 GCA_031255875.1 Treponema sp. | reverse complement strand
GCCGCGCCGGGATTGTAAATTTTCGGCAGCGCGGGGACGCCGATAAAAGTCGAAAACGCCTCCTGCGCGGCCTCTTTGTTCCACCATTCCCGCAGGGTGGAGCTGTCGTGCACCGCGGGGGTGCAGACGCTGAGCTCCGGGTAATCCTCGAAGGGGTAGTAAGGCTCCCCCTCGGCCTCCCAGTCGCGGTGCCAGCGGACAACCCTGAGCCCCAGTATCCCGAGCTTCGCGAGCACCCTGGGGACGCAGTCGGGGACCGCGCCCAGATCTTCCGCGCAGGGGAGCATCGAAGTCGATTCCTTGAGCATGGCAAGGAGTTTCTGGCCCTGCTTTTCCCAAATTTTTTCCGAAGCGGCGCGGTGTTTTTCGACCAGCGCTTCGAGCGCTTCCTTTTCCGTTTCAGAAAGGGACCTGTACGCGCGGGTATCGCGGTACAGCCACGTGGGAAAATATCTTCCCTTTTCGTATTCCACAAAAAGCCGGTTGTGCCAGGCGCCGACAAGGCAGGCTTTGGCCGCCGGGTGCAGGCCGAGCGCGGCGATATCCTGCTCGCCCCTAATGCTGTCTTTGAAAAGCCAGAGCTCCTCCTCCCCGATGCGGTCCAGGGCCTGCGTAAAAACCCGCCCGGCTTCGGCGGATATATCCTCCTCGCTGTAGTACCCCCCCCAGTTCGAGCGCAGCGCGTCCCACACTTCGCCGGTGGGGATATGGGGCCGGGTAACCCAGCGTATGCGGCCCTCGTCAAAATCAAGGGCGGCAAGCTCTTTTTCCGTAATCGGGACATAGGGGTTGAACCACCCCAGGACAGAGGTATTGTCGCGCTGGGAAGATGCCCATATCCTGAAAAAGCCCAGCACGTGGTCTATCCGGTAGGCCCTGTAGTACTTCTCCGCGACTTTAAGCCGCTTCCGCCACCAGTCGTAATCGTTTTTTTCCAGAATGTCCCAGCGGTAGGTGGGGAAGCCCCAGCGCTGGCCCTCGGGGCTGTACATATCGGGGGGAGCGCCGGCGGACAGCTCCCGGTTGAAATACTCCGGGTGGGCCCAGACATCGGCGGAATCCTCGTTGATAAGGATGGGGAGGTCCCCTTCAAGCAGGATGCCCATGTCCGCCACCGCCCTGGCAGCCCTGCCGAACTGATCCTCCAGGGCCTGCTGGAGCCAGGCCCAGAACAGATGCTCGTCCCTCAGGCCCCTGTCGTTCCACAGGGCATCGATCCCTGCGGCGTCTATCTGCTGGTGGGAAGACCATTCCTTCCAGCCTTTTTCCCCGTTTGCCTCCTTGAGCCGCCGGAACACCGCGTATTCCTTAACCCAGGGGTTTTTTTCTATCCACGCGCCCAGGCTGCCGCCTTTCCCCGCCTTCCCGGCAATCTCCGCCTTGTTGGCCGCGTATATTTCCCGCAGAAGGCCGACCTTCGCCCTCAATATAGGCTCAAAGGCAAACCGGGCGTCCCGGTCGAAACGCTCGCCCAGATCCTTGATCTTGGCGGCGAACGGGCCCGCTTCCGGCAAATCGGCGATTCTCAGGTAAAGGGGATGAAGGGCGAACACCGTCAGGGCAAAATAGGGCGAGCTTTGGTACCCCGTATCGTTCACCGGCAAAAGCTGGATAAGGCCGACCCCCATTTTCACGCAAAGGCCGGCAAATTCCACCAGGTCCGGAAATTCCCCGACCCCCGTGCTGCCCGATCCCCGCAAGGCCCCCAGCGGGACCACCGCGCCGATCAACCGTTCGGAAAATTCACCTTTCAAAGCATCCTTTTTTTGCGGATTAGCCATAATACCCTCCGGAATTGCTATTTTTCAAGTATAATACGAAATAATGGCGAATGAAAGGCTGCGGGCCTCGGCAATTTTTCATCTTCGGCTGCCGGAGCCAGCCGGGTTTTCAGGCGGGCGGCGCGTCTGCCAAAGAGGGGGGCCTGTTACCGGGCGGGCGTCTGCCGGCGTTTGCAGGCCCTGTCCGGCCCCCCTGCGGCCCAGCCTTGCCCCCCCGCCCCCGGCCCGGAGCAAGTCTTGGCCTACCCCCCCGGCCCGTCCCTGCCGGATAGCAAAAACCGGGAAATCCCCGCAAAAATCAAAAAATCCGGCATTTTTCTTCCTTGACATCGCCGCAATACAGGACTATCGTAATTAGTATAATTTCCTTTTTTTAAGACTAGGGACATTCCCGCAGGCAATTCAGAATCACTGCAAGTCAAAAAGGAAATTTTTAAGGAAGCTATTATGAAATTACGCAGGAAATTAATTGTAGTTTTTATTCTTATCTCCATAATCCCTTTTCTTTCCGGGATAGGGATAATCCTTCTACAGTCAAGCGGTGCCATCAGAAAAAACTCCCAGGGGTTTCTTTTGGAATATTCCGGTATCATCGCCAGCGACATTAAATCCTTCTTTGACCGGAAGGTCGGCCTTGTGGAATCGGCGTCCTTCTTCCCCGGGCTGGCGGAAATGGCCTGGCCGGAAAAAAAGCAGGCCCTGGACCCGCTCGGCGAGGAGCTTGCCCGGAGCGACAATATTAATATCTACCTGTACTGCAACTCCGACGGCAGCTATTACCGTTCCGACAATCCGGGAAACCCCGCCCTGGGCGGCATGGTAACCGCAGACAACAACAACCCGGCCTCGGCGCCAACGCTCCTCAACACCCGCGATTATTTTACCTACCTCGTGGGAACGAACGCGAACGGGGAACACCGCAGCTATGTTTCCAACCCCATGCTTTCCCGGACGACCGGGCAAAAATTTGTGATCGTGGGCGCCAGCGTCATCCAATCCGGCGCGGCGGCGGGGCTATTGGGCGTTTATGTCGAAGATCATACCATGGAGGGATTTCTGGACACCGTCACCGCCCAAATCAGGGATAGTTTTGGGGAACGGCTGGTTTTCCTCATCTTTTCCGAGAATAACACCATCCTGTCCCACAGGGAATTCAACCCCGCCCAGGGAAAATACACCGAACGGGCCCTGAACGTGAACGAGGATATCACCATCGGCAATCTCCCCGCCCGTTTACAGCAGGCATCGCGGGACCTGGTAGCAGGCTCCGCCCTGTTCTACCGGGACGAAACCGGCAATCGGTACTACATTACCGGCGCTTCCGTAGAAGGCACCGGGTACCGGGTTGTCCTGGCCCTTCCCGAAGCGGTACTCTACGAGACCATTTTCACCATAGAAAGAATCGCGGCGCTTGTCCTTGCCATTACTCTTGTTGTTGTTTTCTTCCTTGCCTTTTTTATCAGCATCAAGATTTCCAGCCCCATAATCAATACAGCCCTGACCCTCAAGGATATTTCCGAAGGAGAGGGGGATTTGACCAAAACGCTCAGTATTACTACCGGGGACGAGATTGGCGACATGGCCCGGTACTTCAACGCGACCCTGGAAAAGATTAAAAATTTTGTCATTACCATTAAAAACCAGACCGTTTCCCTTTCCGACATCGGGAACGACCTTGCCGGCAACATGACCGAAACCGCCGCGGCCATTAACCAGATCACCGCCAACATACAGGGCATCAAGGGCCAGGTTATCAACCAGTCCGCCAGCGTCACCGAGACCAACGCCACTATGGAGCAGATAACCGTCAATATTGACAAACTCTCGGACCACGTGGACCTCCAGAGCGCCAGCGTCGCCCAGTCTTCCTCGGCAATCGAGGAAATGCTCGCCAATGTCCAGTCCGTTACCCAGACTCTCGTTAAAAACGCCGGCAACGTCGAGGAACTGATGAGCGCGTCGGAAGTAGGGCGGACGGGCCTCCAGGAAGTGGCGGCGGACATCCAGGACATCGCCCGGGAATCCGAAGGGCTTTTGGAGATAAACGCGGTGATGCAGAACATAGCGAGCCAGACGAACCTGCTGTCCATGAACGCCGCCATAGAAGCCGCCCATGCCGGAGAAGCGGGGAAGGGCTTCGCGGTGGTGGCCGACGAAATACGGAAGCTGGCGGAAAATTCCGGGAAACAGTCCAAGACCATTTCCACGGTGCTCAAGAAGATCAAGGATTCCATCGACAAGATAGGCAATTCCACCGGAAATGTAATGAACAAGTTTGAGGCCATAGACAGAAGCGTAAAGACCGTCTCGGAGCAGGAGGAGAACATCCGCAACGCCATGGAGGAGCAGGGATCGGGGAGCAAGCAGATCCTGGAGGCGATAGGCCAGCTGAACAAAACAACCCAGGTAGTCAAAGGCGGTTCCGAGGAGATGCTGGAGGGGAGCAAGCAGATTATCCAGGAAAGCCGGAACCTTGAAAGGGTGACCCAGGAGATAGCGAGCGGGATGAATGAGATGTCTATCGGGGCGGATCAGATCAATGTGGCGGTAGACCGGGTGAATAAGATCAGCGAGCAGAACAAGGAAAACATCGACGTGCTGGTCAAGGAAGTGGCAAAGTTCAAAGTAGAATAGGGAGCGCCCAATCCAAAACCCCGCCGAACGGCGGGGCCTGCTTTTGCCCAGAAGAAGACTCGAACTTCCTGCTTTTGAAGGCACTGGTACCCGAAACCTTTCGGCTTCTTTATCCGGCATTAACCCTTGTATATCTGTTTATCGGAAAGGCTTTTACAGGCTTTAGAGGGTATTTTGTCCTGTTTTATACCGCATAAGCTGTCTTAAACTGGCTTTATCATTTTAGGGGTTGCACCAAAAATATCACTTTCAGTGTTACTTGACAGGCGGACTACGGGAATATCAAGCCGAAAAACGCCCTCCGCGTAAAAGCCTATGGGCGTACGCAGCGGGACTGTACCGGGCTCATCCTGGGCGGATCGGTATATACGTATACATAGCAGGGAGACGGCTTATCGGGCTTGAAGGGCGGGAATTGACCCGCTTCGCTTATGCCGCCTTGATCATCTCGCTGACACCGGTAAAATGACGGGGCGCGGTTTCCCGGCACAGTCCGGGGCCGCCCCGGACGCGGCGGGTTATCGAGTAACCGGCTGACGGGACAAGGTCTCATCCACGGGCTTTTGAAAGTATCTCCGGGTTATCCGCTACATAATTCAGCACGTCCGCCATTATGCCGGTGTAGCCTTTCCCCAGAGCCTTGTACTTTTCCAGGCAGTCAGGGACAAGCCGAATCGTAACGGCCTGTTTTCGATTTCGCCGGTTACGTTCCGCCGCATGCATGGCGAATTCCCGCAATGCTTCCGGCGTGGATTTCGGGCAATCCGGGGTATAGTTGACAGGCCCCCGCGCCGCCTTCCGTGCCGCCTGGATGATTTCTTTAGGTGGCTTTTGTCCAGCCTTTACCGTCGAT
>JAIRRR010000130.1 GCA_031255875.1 Treponema sp. | reverse complement strand
GCTCGGTCTCGTCACAGTACCGTTCCACGAAGGCCCGCTCGATATTCAATCCAAGGCCGAGGGCGATCATATTGCTGATCCTGTCCGCGCATTTTATAAGCTTCGCTTCCTTGCTGCCTGTTTCGCGGATTCTGCACAGGAAATCCGGTTTGCTCTCCCCTTCCCTCCTGGTAACTTCCATGACCAGCCGGTAGACCGCCGGGCCTTCGGAATCCGCGTTAATAAGGAGATTCACGTCGAATCCGGCCAAGTCCTCGATCAGATCGTGGGTCAGGGCGGCCTTGTGCAGCACCGAATCCACGTACCCGTAGTCGATAAGGATGGCCCTGGTCTCGACCTGGTGCCTGAACTGGTTCCCGCTGGACTTCCGCCCCTTGCATATCAGCATGGTCGCGAGGGAGACATACGGCGCGGTTACCATAGTCGCCAGCTTTATTCTCTTGTCCTCGGTCATCAGCATGATCTTCCCCCGTCCGTATCCGACTATAGAAATCAAAAAAATCGAGGCCGTTCCAAAACTTCAGTTTTGGAACAACAAGCTTAAAAATTGCAGTTTCGTCGGACCTTCGGTTCGCAGGCCAAAAGCCTGAGAAACTGCCAGAGCCTGGTCCAAAACCGTGCGCGTTAGCGCATAGTCAATTAGTTTTGGAACAGGCTCATTTTTATGGGATTCTACATAAAATCTCGATTTAGCGCAAGACTACCGCGCACTATCAGGAAGATCGGTTCGCCCAGGGTTCGCCAGGGGTTCGCCCAGGGCGTCGAAACGCCCGGCCCCGCCCTCGAGGGGCGCTATTCTGCAAAAAAACGGCTTCCCGGCGGGCGGCGGGGCGCCGTTACAGGGGACGAGGAGCCTGAGGTAGTTTTCGGAGACTGCGGCGCTAAAGCCCGGCGCCGCGCGTTCCTGCTTTTCGCCGATGGCCTCGACAGTCCTGCCGATCCAGCGGCGGACATACCCGGCGCGGGAGGAGGCTGCCAGGGCGCCGAGGCATTCCACGCGGGCGGCCGTTTCCCGCTCGCTCACCGGATTCCTGAACGCGGCGGCGGCTGTCCCCGGCCTCTTTGAATAGGGGAAGGCGTGTATCCAGGCGAAATCGGCCCGTTCGCAGAGCAGGCGGGTTTCTTCGAACTCGGCGCGTGTTTCGCCCGGGAAGCCCGCGATAATGTCGCAGGCCAGGAAGGGGTCCTCTTTCCGTTCGCGGAGCGCGGCGATATTCCTCTCAATCTCTTCCGGGGCGTAGCGGCGGCCCATGCGTTCCAGAACGGTTCTGCTGCCGGACTGAATCGAAAGGTGAAAATGGGGGCGTATGCGCCCGCTCTTTATGACGTCAAGAAATTCTTCCGTAATCCCCTCCCCTTCAAGGGAAGAAAGCCGCAGCGCTATGCTGCCGGTATTCTCAAGGAGATACGCCAGAAGCCCGGCCAAATCCTCCCCGGCCCCGGCCCGGTACTGGCCGATGTTCACCCCGGTAAGGACAGCCTCGCCGTAACCGCGCCTTTCAAGTTCCTTTAGCCGGTTAAGCACTGTTTTTGAATCGAGGCTTACGCTTTTCCCCCGGGCAAGGCTTACCCGGCAATAGGCGCAGGCATGGTCACAGCCGTCCTGGATTTTCAGAAAGGCCCGGGAGTGAAAGGAAAAGCCGCCCGCATCGTAGGCGAAAGGATCGGCTTTTCGATTTCCAGGCGTTTGCGTCTCTCCCGGCCAGGCGGAAATACCGCCCGGGGAAAAATTGCCGGGCAGTTTTAAAAGTTCCGGCTTTAGATCGCCCGGCACCACAAAGAGCCTCCGCGCGCCTCCGGACGCCTCCGGCAGATCCGTTTCCAGGGCGGCGATAGCCTCCGCGTCAAGCTGGGCATAACAGCCGGTTACGATCACGCGGCAAAGGGGATTCTCCCTCAGCGCCCTGCGGATGACGCGCCGGGCTTTCTGCTCGGCCCTGGAAGTAACCGTACAGGTATTCACCACAAGGATGTCGGCCGCCTGCCCGCAGGGCACAAGGCTAAAACCCGCCTTGTTAAAGGCGTCGGCTATGGCCTCGCTTTCCGCCTGATTCAGCTTGCAGCCTATCGTCTCCACGGAAAAGGAAAGCGGCGCGGGGCCTCCTTCCCTGCCCGGGGGCGATCCGTCAATTTCGCGGCAGGCCATTTTGTCGCTTTTCCGGGCTAACGCCGGAGGAGGGCCTGCCGGGAACGGTCAAGGCCCCTTCTGGCATCGGAAAGCTGGGGATTGAGGGACAGGGCCTGCTCATAGGCGGCGACCGCCTCCTGGAAGTCCCCGGCGCTTTCCCGGGCATAGGCGAGCCTCGCCCACCACGCGGCGTTTCCCGGAATATAGTGGACTGCGGTAGAAAGCGCGATATCCGCGTGGCGGAACCGGCCCAGGCGTATGTAGATTTCGCCTATATAATAATAAACGGTTTCGATACGGCCGCGCTCGGGGGACAGATTGATATATTCCTGAAAATACTGAAGCGCCTCGCCGTTCTGCCCCTGGAAATAGCTTACCTCCCCCAAGATCTCGATGATCCGGGGATCGTAGCGGCTGATGTTCCTGCCTTCGAGGCCGTAGGTGCGGGCCTCCTCGTACCGGCCCAGCTGGATAAGGCTCCAGCACGCCACCACGTGGGCTTCCAGGTTGCTCCGGTTATCCCGGATTTCATTCATGCATATTTCAACGGCCCTTTCGTAATTCCGGTTCCGGTATTCCACGAGCGCATCGGGCCGGGTCTGGGCGACAATCCAGCTTAAGGGGAGAAAAACCAGCAATAAGCCTGCATAACGAGCCTTTTTCCTCATGTCAGCTTTACCGATACGAAACACTTTTCGCGGCTAACGAACGCCGCCGTCAAGCATGGTGCATTTGCCGTTAAACGTACAGCCGGTTTCCATGAAAAACCTGCCTTCCGGGGCGGTTACATTTCCCGTCAGCTTGCCGGTGGCGCTTATTTCGACTTTTTCCGTCGCATTGATGTCGCCCTTTACGGTCCCGCGGATTACCACCCGGGAAGCGCTGATATCGGCCTCTACCAGGGCGCTCTCGTCGACGACCAGAAGCCCCTTGGCGTCGATTATCCCGGAAACCTTACCGCGTATCAAAAAAGGCTTGTCAAAATTAAGGGTCCCCGAAAAATCTATATCCCCGGACAGGATAGTGTCAAAATCCTCGTCCGCAAGCGCGTCATTGTGAACATCGGTCATGATCAGCCTTGGTACCCCCGGTCGTATAAATTTACCCGGCGGGCAGCCCAAGGTCAAGTAGGCAGGA
>JAIRRR010000116.1 GCA_031255875.1 Treponema sp. | reverse complement strand
GGGGCGCTGCTGCTTTCAAGCCTGGCAAACAGCCTGGCGGAGGCTTTTTCCAGGGAAATGCATCTGCGCGTACAGCGGGAATTCTGGGGCTATAACCCGGCGTCGCCCGGCGGCAAAGGCGGCATACGGCCCGCCTTCGGCTATCCCGCCTGCCCGGACCACGGCGACAAACGGCTCGCCTTCGCGCTGCTTGGCGCACCGGAGCGCTGCGGGTTCGGGCTTACGGATTCGGCCATGATAATCCCGGGGGCCTCGGTATGCGGCATGTACCTGGCGCACCCCGCCTCGCGCTACTTCGGCGCTGGTTTTATAGGGGACGATCAGCTTGCGGGCTGGGCAGGGCGGAAAGGTATTGGCAGGGACGAGGCCCGGAAACGGATCGGGCGGGTTTAGCCCCCGCTTTTTGCTTTTGCCCGTTTTACCATCTCTTTAAGAATGGCGTCTGTGTCTATTTTTTTGTCTACGCCCCGTTGCGGCGTAATTCCCTCGTCATTAACACTGCGGAAAAGCGGCTCCGGCCTGCCGTTGCTGTCGGTCTGATAGGCCCAGCTTTCCTCGTTATTGACCAGGAAGTCGAGCACAATTACTACCGCCAGGGTAAAGAAAATAAGCGATGCGTTGTTTCGCTGGCCGGGGCCTAAAATCGCGTTGAGCCGCAAGGAAACAGGATTCGGCACCTGGAAGTTGTAGGATTCCCAGGGATTTTCTATGCCCTCGCAGGGGACTTTTTTGGCCGCGCCCCCGGCCTTCGTGCCCTTCTCGATACCGCCGGCCGCCAGGGTAAGGCATCTGCGCAGAGAACGGATATGGGAGTACAGCGAGGTTATGTCCTTGCTTTGCATGGGGGGAGGGTAGGACGAATCAAATCTGTAATAGGGCAAAAAGAAAAGCCGTTTGATCCAGTAAAGCTCGTCCAGAAGACGCCGGGCATAGTTTGAAGTCTTGGATTCTGAGGCATTTTCCAGTATCCGGCAGTATTCGGACAAACGGGGCAGGTACTCTTTCTCCAGGCTGTTTATAAAATAATGCCAGTTGTTGATAATGGGCCCTATGGTTTCTTCAAGGTTATCCGGGCCTTCGGGGCCGGAAATGACGCCAAAGGAAACCGAACGCATTCCGTAAAACAGTTCCTGCAATATACGCACCAGTATTACTACCTGCTGGAGACCGTCCGCCGGGGAGATAAGCGCGTATTCCCTTTGGAACTTGAATACATCCGAAAAATAGGGGTAAAGGTCGTGCCCCTGGGGGATTTTTTCCCAGCCCGCCCGGGGAAAAATACTCTCCAGCGTCTTAAGCCCCCGGTCTACGGCTTTCCGTTCGTTTTCCCGGGCGACCCTTTTCGCGTTCTGCTCTTTGGAAACCGTATCCCCGTCTTCCGATTCTTCGTCCTTTATTTTCTGCTGCGCTTCCTCGATTTTGTTTTCTATCGCTTCATCGGACTTGGGGAGCTCGGCCATCTCGGGCAGCATCTGTTCAGATTCGGAGGTTCCCAGAAACACTACCAGGCGGTTCCGGCGCTCGGCAAAAAAATCCTCATAGGGCAGCCATCTGTCCGACAGTAATTTCATCAAAAGGGGGTACATTAAATACCGTACTTCTTTTCTGATAAGATTGAAGGAAACCAGCGCCGTTCTGATCAATTCCTGCTGTTTGTTGATATTCTCGCCGGAATTTTCCAGGAAGATAATTTTATACAAAAGTTTGTAAGCGTCTTTTATATGGGTATCCAAATCCAGCCGCTCCAAAATGAAGATCGGCCTGTAGACGAGCTTTAAAAGTTCCGCCATTTCCGGTATGGTATTCTCCCGGGGGTGGAGCTGGAGCCGGGACATTTCGTTCGCGATTCCCTCGATTTTCCAGTGGCAGATGGTATCGATAATCCGGTAGGAAAACCCGGAAACCCTTTTCAGCTGCTCGTTACGGCGGACGTTGGCGCGGGGGCAGAGGATGCGGGTATTGGTCACCAGGCTTTCAATGCGCGCGTAATACTCGCTGAGCCGTTTGGTTATAAACCGCGCGCTCACGAAATCGAGGGGCGGCGTGATGGAAAGAATGGACTTTAGCACCTGGAAGGGGCCTTTGATTTCAAACTCGGCCTGCCCCATGTACCTGTCCATCTTGACCCGTTCGCGGTAGCCCAGCTTTATGGGCAAAGCCGGATTGTCCGCAGGATCGTAGGGCTTTCCGATTCTGTCTTTCCGCCCGCTATCGGCGTTCGGCCCGCCGTCTTCCGGGGCAAGCTCGATCCGGTGCTTCGGCACGGGCCGTTTCCCGCCCGGTCGGGCCGAATCTTCTTTTTTGCCACGGCTTGCGGCCGGCCGGGCCGCCTGGGGCTCGGCGTCGCGCTCCACTCCCACCTCGCCGCCCAAAACCTGGGTCATCCGTCTCGCCTCATTGGGATCGATGCTGCCCAATCTGTCCCTTACTTTGCCAAGCTCGCCCGGAGCGTATACCGCTTTGTCTTTTGCCATGCTGCTATACCCGTATAGAGAGTTTCTCCCCTATGCCCCACATATTCCGGATAGAAATTTGTTCCCCCTTTGAATTTAACAGCATTCCGTTGAAATATCCAAGGGGCGTGTCATAAGAAAATCTGGTTATAATCAAATTTGTCGCTATTTTGGCCGGTTTTTCCGGGGTAAAGGTCATGTCCACCATGCCCTCCATATCCTGGATAACCCAGCCCGATTCCGTGCCCCCGGGCATCGTGATCCGTACCGGCGGCAGCGGCGTAAGTTTTCCGTCTACCCAGAGGGCGTTCTCGTTGTTTTTAAAGGTTTCCCTGGCCTGGTTTTCCGCCAGGGAAAAGCCGATGCGCCTTCCCGCCGAATCGAAGCCTGTCCCGGTACACCATACGGAAGCCATGCGGTAGGGGTAGAATCCCTTAAAATCCTGGAAAACGCCGGTCGTCTTCGCGGGGTCCAGGGAAACGTGCCGCCCGCCGAAAACTATGTCGCCCCTGACCGGCGTTACGGCCTTGTAGGCGCAAAGGCAGCGCCGCTCGGCAAAAGGCAGGCTCACCACCATGGGGATGACGGTTTCCCTGTCCATGTCGTAGGTTAGCTGGACGGTCAGGGCGGGCCTTTTTTTGGCGGCCTTGATGTTAAGATCGACCTGTACCGAATTGGCGTCAAGCCAGCCGTGAATCCGGAAGAAAAAGCCGTAAGACCGGCTCTCTATAGAGGCGTTGGCCAAATTCCTGGGCAACTGCCAGCCGGTAAAGGGCAGGAATTTGACAAACCGCACCAGGTTCTTCGTTTCCTTTTCGTAGAGGAAAACCTGGGCCGAGCGGTAGTATTTGGCGTTGAAAAGCACGGCGTACAGGAAAAAATGCTCTTCCTGCACCGCGAATGTTTCCCATTCCTTTATCCGGCCGTCCGTTATCCAGCCGGGAAGCGGCCATTTGTAGGGCCTGTTTATGCCCAGGAGGTCCGTATTCTCGAAGGCCTGGGTCCAGGTCCCGTACAGCGGTATCCCGTTTTCGACAGGGGACGCCCTTGGCTCCCGAATTTCCCGTACATACATAGAGTCGTTTTTTATTATCGGAATTTACCGAAGCAAAGTATAGCCCGGCAGGATGTCCTCCGGCCCGGGAGTTTCCCGGCTCCCGGCGCTTTGAAGGCGCGTGTCCGCGTCATTTCCTTGGCGGGTCGATAAAGACTTGCCGGATTTCGTTGTTGAGCCGCCTTACGGCCCTGGGTGTTTCCATGTCCGCGTACTTGGCCGGGTCTATCTCGTCCTGCATTCTGATCCGGTACAGGTAGCATTCGGTATGGTTGTAATCGTACCAGTGGTCGTGTTTTCCCAGCCCCAGCTTGTCGTTGCCGCCTATGTATACCGGAACTATGTTTCTCCCCGAGGAGAGCGACAGCCGGGCGGCGCCTTTTTTCAGGCGTATTTCCCCTGTACGGGGCGTCCGGGTCCCCTGGGGGAAAATCACCAGGCAGTTGCCTTCGTCCAGGGAACGGATACAGTTATTGGCAAGGGTGTTATAATCAAGATCGCTCAGGAGGTAGAGCCGGTTTACTGCCCATCGCAGTATTATATTGCGGGTCAGGTTGCCTCTGACAATTACATCCGCGTTTGGAATCAGGGAAAGTATTAATACCATATCCAGAAGGGACGGATGGTTCACCACGACGATTTTCGAGGAAAGGTGGCGGAAACTTTCCCGGTCATCGACATCCATTCTTATCGCCCCTATCAGGCGCATCATATTGACAAAGAAAATCCGGAAAGAAGCGGAAATAAAACGCCGGGCGTATTTGTTAAAGCGCTCTCTGGGATGGAACAGCAGGGACATGGCGGGGAATACCGCGATTGCCAGCACCACGTTCCCCAGGCCGAATATGAAAAAGCTCAGCAGTTTGACCATTACCCGGTATATGTAAAGGGGCCAGTTGGTGATAGGCGGCGCATCGGGGACGGCATTGGTTTTATCGTTCATGCTGCGCTCCGTATTTGCTGAAAAACAGGTGTCTTAAAAAAGCCTCCGGAGAGTCCGCCGTCCCGTCCGCGGCGGTAACCCGGACCCCGCCTCCCCCGCCGCCAAGCAGCGCCGCGAACGCGAGCGGCGCCGGCCCCTCTGTCCCGCCGCGCCCTCCGGAGAACGCGGCGTATTCTTCGGGATAGGATTCGTCGGCGTAGGCGAGCAGTATTTCCCGGGCGGCCCCTGATGCGACCGGCGCCAGGGCGGCCATCAGCGCGGCGCGGAAAGAGCCGTTCCCCGGGTATACCGCAGTATACCCCGCGCCGAGATTCAAAGCGATGGCGGCCAGGGCCGGGGGCGTATTGAAGACCGAGAGGGAGAAGGCCGCAGGCTTGAGATCCCCGTCTTCGGCAAGCATCCGGTTTATTGAAAACTGCCGGGCAAGCTCCCCTCTGAACGAAACAAACACCAGCTTTGTGTCGTCGCCGACAGGCAGCACATCGTGGATTACCTGGATGGTCATGCGGGAAATCTGGCTCAGGCGGCGGCGGAAAAGGGGGTCGGTATACTCCAGGGCGGGGCTTTCGGCATTCCGGGGTATAGCCCGTTTGCCCTCCGCCCAGGCCCGCCAATCCCCGATGCCGGTAAAACCGGGCGCCCAGGCGCTGAACCGGGCAGCATAAACATCCATATTTCCTCAGTATACTTCCCCGGTTCCGGCAGAGTCAAGGTAACTTTTATGCAACGCATACACCGCCCGGCGTTGTTTCCCCATGTTCTATATCTATAAAAAAACCCCGATACTCTATTGACATGTTGATTATATCAGTATAATTTTATGGATATAATTTTATATAAATAATGTATACGGAGGAGGACCACAAATGGCGGCGAAGACATTCAAAAGAGGCCTGCCTCTACCCGGCAGGAAACACGCTACCGAGGGGAAACCTACGGAAGCCGCCCCGATGCCGGAACGGGTGGTAATCCCGGTAAACCAGCATTTCGGGGCCCCGAACAAGCCCCTGGTCGCGGTAGGCGACCGGGTCAGGCGGGGCCAGAAGATCGCCGACGCGCTCGATCCCGGCCCGCTGACCGTGCCTGTCCACGCCTCCATTACCGGCGTGGTCAGGAAAATCGAGGCCCGCGCCCTGTCGGGCAACACGGACGGGCTCTGCATCGTCATCGAGGCCGACGGCGGCGCGGACGAGGCCTGCTTCATGCCCCCGCTGGATATAGACCGCTGTACAAAAGAAGAGGCCCTTGCCCGCATACGGGAGGCGGGGATCATCGGCATGGGGGGGGCGGGCTTTCCGTCCCACGTCAAGCTGTCGCCTCCGGGGAACAGGCCGATTGACGTGGTCATTGCCGACGGGGCCGAATGCGAGCCCTACCTTACCACCGACGAGGCGCTTATCAGCGAGAAAACCCTGACGCTGGTCCGCGGGCTTGCCATTGTGATGAAAATTACCGGGGTAAGCCGGGCCATTATCGGCATGGAGGACAACAAAGCGCCGCTCATCCCCAAAATCGAAAGGGCCGTCGCCGAAATACCGCATCCGGGGACCATCGAGGTCGGCCTCTGCAAGACCCGCTACCCCCAGGGGGGCGAGAAACTGCTCATTACCGCCCTGACCGGCCGGGAAGTGCCTTCGGGCGGGCTTCCCATGGACGCGGGGTGCATTGTCTCGAATGTCGGAACCCTGGCGGCGATTGCCGACGCTTTTTTCCTGGGCAAACCCCTGATCGAACGGGGGCTTACCGTGTCGGGCGGGGCGTGTAAGACGCCGAAAAACATACAGGCCGCCGTCGGGACCCTGGTAAGCGATCTGATCCCGGATTTTATCGACGTTGATTACGGAAAGCTGCGGAAGATCCTCTTCGGCGGCCCCATGATGGGAAGCGCGGTGCCTTCCCTGGCGGTTCCCATCCAGAAAAATACCTCCGGCATAATCCTGATGACCGAGGGGGAAACCTACGCGGAGGCCGAGGGGCCCTGCATCCGCTGCGCCCGCTGCATACGGAACTGCTCTTGCAGGCTTTCCCCGGTACTGATGAACAACGCCCTGGAGGCGGGGGATCTCGAAGACGCGGTCCGGGCAGGGCTCTTGGACTGCATCGAGTGCGGCGCCTGCACCTATGTATGCCCGGCCCGGATCCGGCTGGTGCAGCGTTTCAGGATCGGGAAGAACCGGCTGCGCGCAAAACAGGCCGCCGAGAAAGCCCGCGAAAAGGCGGCGGAAGCGGCGCCCCGGATTGCCGGGACATTCGCCCGGACCGCCGGAGCGGCGATTGTAACCACGTTATAGCTGCGGAAAAAGCTAAGGAGAGTTACATGGCAGAAAACGCGCGGCCCGTGCTGCTCCAGTCCAGCCCGCATATTGTCTCCCCGGTAAATTCCCGTACACTGATGGGCCATGTGCTCATCTCCCTGGCGCCGGCCTCGGTTTTCGGCGTCGTAGTCTTCGGCCTCCCCGCACTGGCGAACATCCTCGTCGGCGCGGCCACCGCAGCCGCGGCGGAAACGCTGTTCCGGCTCGCCACAAAGCAGGACAACCGGATAGGCGATCTTTCGGCGATAGTGACCGGGCTGCTTCTGGCGCTGGTTATCCCCCCCACAACCCCGCTGTGGATGACCGCCCTGGGTTCCGCGTTCGCCGTCATTGTGGCAAAGGAATTTTTCGGCGGGCTGGGGGCGAACGTGTTCAACCCCGCCCTTATCGGCCGGGCCTTCCTCCTCATGAGTTTTCCCGCGGCGCTTACAACCTGGGCCCGGCCTTTGTCCATTCCGGGCGCGGACGGCGTCACCGGCCCCACGCCCCTGTACTTCCTGAAACTTGGCGGGGGCGTGAGCGATGTTGGCACGGATCTTGCCGCCCTGGGGCTTTCGTCTTCGCCGGATTACTGGCCCACCATTAAAACCCTTTTCTGGGGGAACCACGGGGGATCCACCGGGGAGACATCGATACTGCTGGTGCTTGCCGGGGGCGTCTACCTCCTGCTCACCAAAACCATAGACTGGCGGGCGCCCGCAGCCATGGTTGCGGGCGCGGTCCTTGCCGCGCTGCCGGCGGGGCTGGACCCGCTTTTCACGGTGCTGAGCGGCGGCCTGCTTTTCGGCGCGGTATTCATGGCGACCGATTATGTGTCCGCGCCGGTTACCCCGGCAGGGAAACTGATCTTCGGATTTGGCGCGGGAATTATCACGGTGCTTATACGAAAATGGGGGGTCTATCCCGAAGGGGTGACTTATGGGATTCTTATCATGAACGCAGTTACGCCTTTCCTGAACCGCCTCCTGCAAAAAAAGTACGGTTTTGTACCGAAGAAGAGGGCCGGCAAATGAAAACAGGGGCTATGCTGAAATTAGGGCTGGTACTGGCCGCCTTTGCCACCGGGGCCTGCGTGGTTCTGGCGCTGGTATACAGCGCTACTGCGGATGTCATCAAGCGGCGCACGCAGGCGAGTCTGGAAGCGACATTGAAAGAAATATTTCCCGATGCCGACGGCTTTGCCGATATTACCGGGAGCGTCCGGAGCCAGCAGGGCGCGGTAAGTTTCGGCAGCGAATACGAGATACGCCGGGGGGGCGAGCTTCTGGGAGCCGCCGTCCGGGCTTCCGGGCCGAGTTACGGCGGGCTCATCACGGTCCTTGTAGGGGTCGGGATGGACGGCCGGATAAACGGGGTGAAGATTCTGGACCATTCCGATACGCCGGGGCTCGGGGCGAATGCGGCGTATCCGGAATATTTTGTCAACAAAGATTCGCATACTACCTTTTACGGCCAGTTTTCCGGAAAACAGGTAGGCGATCCGTTCGAAGTGGATAACGACGTAATTTCCGTTACCGCCGCCACCGTAACAAGCCGGGCCGTGGCGGGTATTGTCAAAGAGGCGGGGACGGCGATCCTGGCCTGGCTTGCCGCGCGGGGCGACATTCTCTCCGCCGGGGCGGCCCTCTCCGAAGGGGCGGCGCAATGAGGCGGTACTTCAGCATATTCACCAACGGCCTTATCCGGGAAAACCCCCTCCTGGTATTGATGATAGGCCTCTGCTCGTCCCTGGCGGTTACCACCGCCGTATCCTACGGTATCGGCATGGGCCTTTCCATGACCTTCGTACTCCTCATGTCGGAAATCGTGATCAGCCTTTTCCGGAAACTCATTCCCGAATCGGCGCGTATACCGATATTCATCATTATTATCGCCGCCTTTACCACGGTAATAGATTATCTGCTTAAGGCGTATTCCCCGGAACTGTCGGCGGCCATGGGGGTGTTCATCCCCCTTATCGTCGTAAACTGCATCATCATGGGGCGGGTCGAGGGCTTTGCCTCGAAGAACCCCATGCCCGATGTCGTCTTCGACGCCCTGGGTATGGGCGTGGGCTACACTGCGGTACTTACCGGCATAGCGGCGATAAGGGAGCTTTTGGGTTCCGGCACTTTTCTGGGTTTCAGGATACTGCCGGAAAGTTTCCCGCAGTTATTGTTCTTCATTTTACCCCCCGGGGGGTTCTTTGTGTTCGGCCTTTACATAGCCGCAGACCTGGCTATCAAGGCCCGCCTTAAACCGGCGGCGGATACCGGCCCGGGGGCCGGATCGGGCGGCGGGCACCATCCCTACGGGCAGGCAGACTGAGGTTATTATGAATCTGTTTAAGATATTCATTTCGGCGTTCCTGATTGACAACGTAATTTTAATGCGCTTCCTCGCGCTCTGCCCTTTTATCGGGATGAGCGACAACGAGGACAAGGCTGTCGACATGGGTTTCGCGGTTATCTTTGTTACCGTGCTGGCTACCTGCGTCACCTGGCCTGTTTACAAATTCATCCTTGAGCCGCTGGATCTGGTATTCCTCCAGCTTCTGGTTTTCATTCTGGTCATCGCCTCCCTGGTGCAGCTTGTCGAATTCTACCTGAAGAAATCCGCCCCGGCGCTCTACGGCTCCATGGGGATATACCTGGCCCTGATCACCACAAACTGCGCCATCCTCGCCGTAACGCTGGACGTTATCTCCAATGGGTACAGTTTTGTCGAATCAGTGGTATTCGCGGCCGGGGTTGCCCTGGGTTTCCTGCTCTCGCTGCTGCTCCTTGCCGGGATACGCAGGCGGATACGGATCAGCCCCATTCCCGAATTTCTAAAGGGAACGCCGATACTGTTTATTTCCGCAGCGCTTCTGTCCATGGCGTTTATGGGCTTTTCAGGTCTGGTAAAATGATGTTACGACGCGCGGCCGGCGCGTCTGCGTTGTGCAGAGGTTAATATGAGTGTAGTTTTAATTACCGCCGTTTTTGCCGCGCTGCTTGCGCTGGTACTGGGGGTCGCCCTGGGCTTTTTCCGTGAATTTTTCGCCGTCGAGCAGGACCCCCTGGAGGCCCGGATCAGGGAGGCGCTCCCCGGCGCCAACTGCGGGGCCTGCGGTTTTCCCGGCTGCGACGGTTACGCCCGGGCGGCGGCCTCAGGGCAGGCGGGCGCCGGCGCCTGTTCCGTCGGCGGCAGGGCCGTGGCGGAAAAAATCGCCGCCCTTCTCGGCACGAGCGCGGATGCCGCAGAGCCGGCAATCATGGTGCTCGCGTGCCAGGGTTCCGGGGAGCACGCGCCGCTCAAGGGCGAATACACGGGCGTCCCAAGCTGCCGGGGGGCGAAACTTTCCGCCGGGGGGACCAAGCTCTGCGCCTGGGGCTGCCTCGGCTTCGGCGACTGCGCGGCGGCCTGCAAATTCGGCGCGCTGTCCATGGGGGAAGACGGCCTGCCCCGGATAGACCGGGAAAAATGTACCGGCTGCAAACTCTGCGCCGCCGAGTGCCCCCAGCAACTGCTGCGGGAAACGCCCCGGGGCCTGGAAGGGGCCATGCCGCGCTGTTCCAACCGCAGCCCGGTAAAGTCCATGGTGATCAAAACCTGTAAAAGAGGCTGCATAAAATGCGAGCTTTGCGTTAAGAACTGCCCGGAGCAGTGTATCGCCATGGATAACGGAATACCCAGGGTGGATTATTCCAAATGCGTCTCCTGCGGCATCTGCGTGGAAAAATGCCCCACAAAGGTCATGAAACTGCTTGTAAAGCAGGAAAACGGCGCTGTTGCCCGGACGGCGTAAGGGCCTGCCGGTATTCCCTGTTTGCTTTGATCTGCCGGGCGCCGGGCTAAACTTAACCGGCAATTTGCGGTATACTTAAGCTGCATGAGTTCTAGTTACATTGATACGGCCCTCGCCGACATCGCGGGGCTTTCGCTGTTCGCGGCGGTCCGGGAAACCCCCCTCTTGACCGCCCTGCGCGATCTTCTGGAAGACGTGTCGGAGGGGAAAACCGACGACGATCCTTTCCCGCTTTCCGATACAGGCCAGGATATAATTGCCGACTGGGCCGCCTTTACCTCGGCTTTTGTTCAGAACCTGTGGCAGAACAGGGGGGATTATTCGTTTCATCTGGCCATTGCCCGGCTTGCCCTCGCCGATGACAACCCCTACACCCACGCGGCGGAAAAGCGGCAAAACATCCCCCCGGTACTGAGCGCGATGGCCAGGACCGATCTTTCCCGGCTCGGGCGGATCGCCTCGTTCGAGATTCACAGCCTGGGTTTTCATATCGCGGAAACGCTGCGGAAATTCGGCCTTGAAGCGGCCGCCCAGAGCATTGAGGAAGAATCCCGGGTGTTCTACGCGGAAGGGAAAAAAATCCTGGCGGAAGGGAAAGACCCTCTGCTCGCTATTTTCCCGGAAAACAGCGTCTGGGGCGCCGCCCTCCCGGCCGTGACGGAATACCTGCGCTGTAACGGGGCCGGGCTTCTAAACCAGCGCCATTCCTTTTACTGGACGCCCGGGAACATGAGGGACATACAGGCCGTCTCCGGCGCGGCTGTTTTTTTCCCGCCGGCCATCCTCTCCCTTTCCCTGCGCCCGGTGCAGAATCCCGATCCGGTGCGGCTTGACGATCTGTACGGCTACGAGCACCAGCGTTCCACCGTAATCGCGAACACCCTCCGCTTTCTGGAAGGCAGGTGCGCCAACAACCTGCTCCTCTACGGCGACCGGGGCACGGGCAAGTCCGCCACGATCAAGGCGGTTTCCAATGAATACGCGGGCCGGGGCCTTAAGCTCCTGGAAGCCGGCAAGGCGGATCTGGGGTATCTTCCCGAACTGCTCGATCTCCTGGCGGGCCGTTCCCTTAAATTCATCATCTTTATCGACGACCTCTCCTTTGAAACCACCGACGATTCTTTCCGCAGCCTTAAAGCCCTGCTCGAAGGCGGCATTGAATGCCGGCCCGCCAATGTGGTAATCTACGCCACCAGCAACCGGCGTCATCTGGTCAGGGAACGGCTCGCCGATCGCCCCAATACCGAAGCCGCCGCATCCGGCGACATACGCGCCTTCGACACCATGCAGGAACAGTTCTCCCTGGCGGACCGCTTCGGCCTTACCGTGATCTACAGTTCCCCCGGGCAGGAGGACTATCTGCGTATCGCGGAACATATCGCGGAAAAGCGGGGGCTTCTTTCCCCGGCCTCGCCGGAAGATGCGGGAGACGAACGCGGCCGTTTCCGGGAGAACGCCCTCAAGTGGGAAAGGTGGTTCAACGGCCGCTCGCCCAGAACCGCGGCCCAGTACGTTGACTGGGTTGCGGGAGCGGGCGGCGGGGAGGAAGGCGGGATCAAATTTCCCTGGGATTAGGAATGTGCAGCCGGGCGGCCCCGCCTGTACGGCATCTTTCCGAAAACCGGCAAGCGCGGAATTACCGCTCGGCCCAGCCCGCCTCTTCCCATAGCCCGGTTATCCCGGCTATCCTTTTCCGGGCAATTTCGACATACCCGGCCTCCCGTTCTATGCCGATATAGCACCGCCCGAGTTTCTTCGCCACAGCGCCGGTGGTGCCCGTCCCGAAAAACGGGTCCAGAACAACGCCGCCCCTTTCCGTCGAGGATAAAATCACGCGCTTCAGCAATTCCTCCGGCTTCTGCGTGGAATGCGCCTTCTTGCCGTCCGCGCCCTTGATCCGCTCTTCGCCGGTACAGAGCCCTATCCGCCAGACGGACGTCATCTGCTTCCCGCCGTTGTATTTTTTCATAATCTTGTGATTAAATATGTACTTTTTGCTGTTCTCGCTCTTCGAGCACCACAGCAGCGTTTCTGTCGCGTTGGTAAAACGAGTCCCCTTGAAATTCGGCATGGGATTGGTTTTATGCCAGGTAACGTCGTTGAGAATCCAGAAGCCCAAATTTAACATAATATTTCCCACCCTGAAAATATTATGGTACATGCCGATAACCCATATCGAACCCGTGTCTTTCAGCACCCGGCGGCATTCGCCAAGCCATGCGGCGCAAAAGGAATCGTACTCGGCGAAGGAACCGAATTTGTCCCAATGATCGTCAACGCCGTTTACCCTGGTGTTATTGGGCCTATAGAGCGTGTTTTTTAGCTGCATGTTATAGGGCGGGTCCGCAAAGACAAGGTCTATCGAATTGTCGGGTATTTTCCCCAGCTCTTCAATACAGTCCCCGTGAATTACGGCATCGGTCTGCATAAGCATAAGATGAACGATATTTATATCATGAGGGATTGTCAAGGCGTCCCGCAAAAAGCCTGACCGCCAGCGCCAGCGATTCCTTTAGTTCCGATACCGTTTCCCGCCTGAGTACCGCCAGCCGGAAAATCGCCGATTCCAGGAGGCCGTACAGAAGATCGTCGGCGGCCCGGATATTTACGGCGGCAAACTCCCCCGCCTTTACCCCGCCGATCACCATGCTGGCCAGGATATGCCTAAGGCGCAGGGTTCTCTTGCGTACCCGCTGGTCCGGGCCGGAATCGCTTTTGGAAAGGTAGAGCAGATAGTCCAGAATAACCGTGAGCAGCCGGCGGTTCCCCTCAAGCCTGTCGATAATCACGTTAAGCACCCGGAGAATTTTCTCCGTGAAATTAAGCGCGGCGGCCTTACGGACCTCCTGGATATCCCCCTCGACCTCCCCCATAAGCTGCTTGATCGAAAAGTTGAATATTTCCTTTTTGTTTTTAAAGTAAATGTACAAAGTAGTCCTGGTAATCCCGCAGCGGTCGGCGATTTTCTGAATAGTCGTGTTCTCAAACCCCTCGCCCACAAAAACGTCAAGGGCCTTTTCAAGAATTTCGCATCGCCTCTTGTCGTGTTCTACCGCAACAGCCATGCCGTCATCCCCGCAATGCTTCGTATTGATAAAAGTACGAACGGATCGCCCCGTTGGTCATTTCCCGGCAAGAATCGGCCTTCCTGCCAAAGAAGGACTCGAAGCCCGCGTGGTCCGAAATGCAGGCCAGCTTCCAGCCGGGGAATATCCGGCACAGCACGCCCATGCCGCGGTAAACCGCCTCGGCCTCGCCGGGATCCCCCAGCCTCACCCCGTAGGGCGGGTTCGTGATAATAAAGCCCGGCCCGTCGAAAGGCGCCTTGAGATCGCCCATCCCGGCCGTTTCAAAAACAGGCAGGGCCGGCTTCCCCCCTGCCCCGGAAAATTCAGGCCCGGCAGGGCCGACAGATCCGGCAAGGCCGACAGATCCGGCAGGCCCGGGACGCAGCCTCTCCCCGCAGGCCAGCCTGTACGCCCGGAGCAGATTTGAACGCGCGCCCTCTACCGCCCTGGGATCGGCGTCGCTTCCAAAGATGCGGATTGTGCGGGTAAAATCCGTCCTGGAAAGAAAATCCTCCCGCACTTCCCGCTCCGTCTGCCCGTCCGCGCATAGCATCCCCGCGAACGCGAAATCCCGGCCCGTCCCCGGCGCGGCGTCCCAGGCGTACAGCGCGGCTTCGATCGCGATAGTGCCGCTCCCGCACAGGGGATCGCAGAACGGGAATTTCCGCCGCCAGTTTGAAAGGAAAAGCAGGGAAGCCGCGGTAGTTTCCCGCAGCGGAGCGATCCCCCCCTCGGCCCGGTAACCCCGCTTGAAAAGCGGCTCCCCGGACAAATCCAGCAGGACCTGGGCCACGTCCTTTTCAAGGTACACCCGCAGATCCGCCATAGCGCCCCGCTCGTCCAGACGGGAAACACGGTACTTCCCGCAGAGCCGCTCGGCAGCCGCCTTGTGGGCCACCCCCTGGATACTGGTAACCCCCCTCAGCCGGGAACGGTTGGAGCGGACTTTGACAACCCTAAGGCCCATAGTCCTGGGAATAAAACCCTCCCAGGGGGCCGCCCTGATCCCCTCGAAAAGCGCGTCAAAGTCCGCAGCCGGAAAGCGGGCAGCCTCCCACAAAACGCGGTCCGCCGTGCGCAGGCCCATCAGGGCGCGGTAGCAGCCCCGGGTATCCGCCCTAAACCGCACCCGGCCGAAACCAGTGTCTTCCACCGAAAGCCCAAGCTTCCGCAGCTCATTGGCCGTAACCCGCTCCACCCCGACCCCGCAGAGGGCCACGTAAGTTTCCATAAGACAGCCAGTATAACATATTTCAGGATTTTGTCGATGCGCTTCGATTCTAGTACAGCAAAAGGGGGGCCTGTTACCGGGCGGCGGCCGGCAGGCGCGGAAAGCCGTTTTCCGGCCCCCCTGCGGCCGGGCCAAGGTCCCGGCCTACCCCCCTGCCAGGCCCAGCCCCATAATTCGGGGTGATCGTACTGTACCGCAAAGAGAAATTTACCGCAAAGTCAAATCAAACCAAAGGCTCGCAGCCGAATAAGGAAAAGAACGGTTTTTCTGTACGTTTGTCCTGCGCGTTTATCCTGCGGCGCATACGGCAATTCCCGGTTTACCTCTACAACGCGGCGATTTCCCCGGCGGAAAGGCCGGTATATTCCGTAATTTGGTCAACAGGCGCCCCGCCCTTTTTCATCTTTGCGGCGATTTCTCTGTCCCTTTCCTGCCGGCCTTCCT
>JAIRRR010000101.1 GCA_031255875.1 Treponema sp. | reverse complement strand
TGCCGCTTCCGTCCCGGACGTATACCCGGGCCACCGAAGTCTTGCGCCTTCCGGTTCCGATTCCAAGATTCTTAATCATCTATACCTCTTTCTCCCTTAAAACCCAAAATTACTTACATCTCAATCGTCTGGGGGTTCTGGGCCTGATGGGGATGCCCGGCCCCCGCGTAGAGTTTCGCGTTTTTCAGCAGCTTCCGGCCCAAAGGCCCCTTGGGGAGCATCCCCTTGATCGCCAGTTGCAGAGGCGAGGTGGGGTGTTTTTCAAGCAGCCGCGCGAAAGTCTGGGTTTTAAGGCCGCCCGGATACCCCGTATGGTGGTGGTACAGCTTCTGCCGGGCTTTGTTCCCGGTTACCGCTACCTTGTCCGCGTTCACCACCACCACATAATCCCCGATCTCCTGATGCGGGGCGAAAATCGCCTTTTCCTTGCCCCTCAGTATCGCCGCAGCCTTTGCGGCCACCCGGCCCAGGGGCTTTCCCCCGGCGTCAATTACAAACCACTTCCGCTCCACATTGGCGGGCTTTATGAATACCGTCTTCATCGCTCAACCTTCTCAATATGTATCGTTATTTTGCCGTAACTATCCGGTCATAGCGCGATTCGGGAACTTCCCCGCCTCCCGGCGCTTTAACCGGGGGCCAAGGCCCCTTCGTCCCGCCGATATCCGCTATCCCCGCAGGCCGCCGAATAGCCGCGTTCCGCCTGGGTTCCCTATAATCTCACAAAACCGAGGGGAATGTCAACTGCCTTTCGGTGATATTTCTCACCGAGGCGTCCCGCCGCCCGGAAAAAACCGGTGAAAACCCGGGCCGCCCCGGAATTCCGGCTTTTGGAACGGCCGGCAGTATCCGCATAAAAAAAAGGCCGGAAAAACCGGCCTTCTTAAGCCCTAACCCGCTACGGGCACCTAACAGGGCATGCCTTCTTAGGCATCGTTATTATATATTATGGCTGTAAACTGTCTCTAAAACGACCGGCTTCTTCACGATACCGGCCCGGCGACTTCAGGCGGATTTTCCATAACGGCCTCCCAGACATTACAATCCCCGAAAACCCGCAAGAGGTTTTCGCCGAAACATGAGCTTAATCCGGCACCCGGTTAATGCGGGCATACGGCCCGGTAACGTTACGCCGCCCGGCGGCGCCTATTTAACCGGCAAACTCCCCGGCGGCCGTCTGCGGGCCTGCCAGGGAAACAAACACCTGAAATAAACTCTCTCTAAAACAATTATATCCGATACGGCGGATAAGGCAAGCCTTTTTTTCAAAAAAAATTCGCGGCATCCTTTCCGTCATTCTACTTCGGCGAAACTGTATATCCGACCGAGTATTCCCCGGATCTTGACGCCGTATTCCCGATCCGTAGCCCAGGTCCCGGTGAGTTTGTCCACGGTCGGGGCCGAGCCGTAGCGGACCCAGCGGAAACGGGGGTCCACAAGCTCCTGGTTGAGCCCTTCGTCGCTGGCGTAGGCCTTGAGATGCTGTATATGCGCCCGGACCCCGATTTGCGGGCTGGAGAAACTCTCCCCGGGGTAGTCGGCGCTGATGGCCCCGAGGCCGCAAAAGTTGTTCATCTCCGGCTTTACCAGGCCCCCGTAGCGGAGGAAGCCTGTTTCCAGGCACATCTGGGCAAAGGCGATATCGTGGTTGATCCCCTCGATGGCCGATTCTTCCAGGTACAGGGTGGCCAGCTCCTCGGTAAAGGCCGGGTCCGCTCCGGGGTTGTTGCTGAGCAGAAAGGCGCTGAGATCCACCTGGCCGGCCAGGCCCTCCCCCATGATGGGGAGGTCTTCCGGGAACGGTTCTTCGGCGGGAAATTCCCCGGAGGGCGGAACTTCAGGCGGCATCTCCCTTTCCGGGGGCAGCCCTTCGAGGGCCAGCTCTTCCAGGGGGAGGATCTCCGCATCCGGGAAGGCTATGGCGGGGGGCTCTTCCGCCGGGACGGTTCCGGCATCGTCGCCGCCCGCTTTTTCGGGCAGGGCGACCCGGCCCTGATCGGCCACCGATATGCCGCGATCGTCTTCCGGCTCCGGGGCGGCCCTGGGGGTGCCGGCGCATGAAAAGAACAGGGCCCCCAATAACAGGGAGCCTGCCACGGCTAGAAGGCGAGGATACGAAAGAATCTGCATAGTAATTTATCGGTGAGGCTGTTTCAAAACTTCAGCTTTTGGGGCGGCTGCGGGCCCCTGAATGTTTCGCGGTTCTGTTGTACAATGGGGCAGGCCGTATGCCGGATCCGGGCGCGCGGCCCGGGGGAAAGGTGATAGTCAGCGCGAGCAGGAGGACGGACATACCGGCGTTTTTCGGCGGCTGGTTTATGAACAGGGTACGGGAGAAATACGCGCTGGCCAGGAACCCCGTGAATCCGAAGCAGGTCTCTCGAATCGAGCTTGATCCTGGGCATACCGCCTGTATTGTCTTCTGGACAAAGAACGCGACGAACTTTATACGGCGCCTGGACGAGCTGGAAAAGGCGGGGCACCGGTATTATTTCCAGTATACGGTGAATTGCTACGGCAGCGACATTGAAAAAGACGTTGACGCGGAAGGCGCGGCAGAAGCGTTTGTCGCGCTATCAAAATTAATAGGAAAGAAACGGGTTATCTGGAGATACGACCCGGTGATTGTAAATGATCGGTACGACACCGCCTTCCACGCGGAAAATTTCAAAAGGCTCTGCGCAAAGCTGGCCGGTTTTACGGAAAAATGCGTCATCAGCTTTGTGGACGGCTACGGTTTTCTGGCGGACGCCTTCCGGGAACACGGCATAAAGGAATTGGCCGAGGCGCAGATACGCCGAATCGCGGGCGGCATCTCCAGGGCGGCGGCGGAGCACGGGATTTCCCCGGCCTCGTGCTGCGAAAGCGTCGATCTGGCGGAATACAACATAGGCCGCAGCAGGTGCATTGACCATGAACTGATAAACGGGCTTTTCGGGCTGAATATCGGATACAAAAAAGACGCGGGCCAGCGCCCCGGCTGCGGATGCTGCGCCAGCCGGGACATAGGCGCGTACAACAGCTGCCTTCACGGCTGCGTCTACTGCTACGCGAAACGCGGGGCCCGGAAACCCGCCTGCGATCCCGCTTCCCCGCTGCTCTGCGATTCTGCCGGCGGCATCGGAAAAACGGCAGGGCAGCCGCCGGGAGGCGCGGGGCTTATTCCGCGGGGATAAGCCGGTACCCGCCGTCCTGGGCGCGGACGCTGCCTATGGCCGGGTAGAGGAGGTGCATTCCGGCGATGGGGATGTTGTTCGACGCGGCGTATGCCAGTATCCTCTTGCGCGTTGCGGCGGCGGCCTGGGGGTCGGTGTCGTAAGTGACCGATACGTCCGGCAGGGGGAACTGTATGCCCTCGACGTGCATCAGATCGCCCCAGATGAGCAGGCGCTTGCCGTCGGATTCCACCTGGAAGGCCGTGTGCCCGGGCGTATGGCCGAACGCCGCGACAGCCTTGATTCCGGGCAGCAGATCCCGTATTGCCGAGCCAAGCTCCCCGGGGAGGAAAGCCTCCACCCTGCCCTCGTAGGCGGCCAGGGCGCTTACCGCGCCCCGGTTTATATTGGTCCTGGTCCAGTAATCCCGCTCCTGCCGGGCAAGGTACAGCTTCGCGTTCGGGAACAGGGGCTTCCCGTCCTTCTGGAGCCCGCCGATGTGGTCCCCGTGCATGTGGGTAAGCAGCACCGCGTCAATTCCGGCGGGGTCCACCCCCAGGGTTTTCATGCTCTCGAAGAGGGTGGTCCCGAAGCCGGTGTCCACGAGGACGGTCCGGCCCGGCGCGCGTATCAGGAAGGTGTTTACCTCGGACTGGAAGGAAGATCCGAGATAGCGCCTGACGGCTTCCGCGCTGGCGCCTATCAGGACGGAATCCCGCCCCGGCCCCCGGTTTTCCACGAGGGTATACACGTCGAAACGCCCCAGGCGGTAGCTGAATATATTGGTATCCGCCCCAAACGCATTAACCGTCATCAAACCTAGCAGGACAAACACCGGGGTTTTATCCATGGGAATCCTCCTTGAATGAGGTTATCGTATCACGGCCCGGCGCTGAGGTAAAGGCCCCTTAACTTGTTGACAGTGGGAAGTCTCCCCCGAAACCGCCATAATTTGCCGCCCGGAAATTTCCGCCCTGCCGGACGTGTTTTCCGTAAGGGAAACCGCGACCACAGGGCAATAAAAAAGCCCGTTCCCGCGTACATGGTATCACGGAAACAGGCTGACTTATGCCGTTGCTGCCCAACCCTTACGGGGGCGCACGGGGGACAGGCGAAAAGGCTATGGCTTCAAGGCCAGAGACGACCAGTAGCGGGCGTCGGCTGTCCGGGTACGCTCAAAGACCGTCTCCTTTAGCCGCAGCCCCAAAAACTGTTCGCTCACCGCGTGTTCGTTGTTTTCCCCGCACCATCCCTGGTACGCCTTAAACAAGTCCCGTATCCGTACCGACACACCCGGCATCTGGATACAGCGTTCTCTGTCATAGCGGACTTTGGCGAGTTTGGTGATCATATCCTCTTTACCGGTGGGGCAGGAATTCTCCGGCGTTGAGGTCAACCGTGCCGTTCTCCACGTTGAGGAACCAGGGGTTGGTGTCCAGATCGTCCACCGTAGTGTTGAGGATATACTGGGCCGCCCTTACGGACGCTTATTGAAGTTGCTTGCGCAACTTTTTAAAAACCCCAAATACTATATGTAGTGGCTAATTCTGCAAAGACACACCATATATAGCGTTGAGGATTCATATCAACCCTATTTCAGACTATCACCGAAAAAGCATACTATTGTCGCCTCTATTATACATTCCAAAACCCAATCACTTTAACTTGTCGATAACTTGTCGATGGTGGTTACAAAACCGCTTTTTCGTGATATAAAGTGCTATGCCCCTATCGTGGAATGAGATCAGACAGAGAGCCGCCTCCTTTGTTACCGAGTGGTCGGATAAGGCCCCTGCCGCCAGGGAAGAAGCGGATGCCCAAACTTTCCAGACGGATTTTCTCAACATCTTCGGCGTTACCCGAAGACAAGTAGCCACATTTGAAAGCCGGGTAAAGATTGGCGGTCAATCCGATCTGTTTGGCGAAACATCAGGGGGCCGCCGGGGATACATCGATCTTTTTTGGAAAGGCCACATCATGATCGAAATGAAAACCCCCGGCAAAGACCTCAAAAAAGCATACGAACAGGCTATGGAGTATGCCGAAAATGTGCCTCCTTCGGATCTGCCGGTAGGCATCCTCATTTGCGATTTCGTAACCTTTGAATATTACAATTTGGAAAAGAACAGCGAAAATGTTAC
>JAIRRR010000197.1 GCA_031255875.1 Treponema sp. | reverse complement strand
GCCTCGCGGGCGGTTTTTACCTCAAGCCCGGCCCCCTCGGCTTTTTTCCAGGATTTCGAGCCTTCGTAGAGGCCCACAACCACCTTGAGCCCGGATTCTTTCGCGTTGAGGGCGTGGGCGTGGCCCTGGGAACCGTAACCGATCACCGCGACGGTCTTGCCTTTTAGCGCGCCCAGGTCGCAGTCTTTTTCGTAGTACATGACAGCCATAATTCACTCCTTGCTTAAAAAAGCTCCCGCTTTTTTAATATTTTTGAGATTCCGGTAATTGTCTTACGGTTTCCGGGGAACCGGGGTTCCGGCGGAAAGCCGCGCAATTGCCGGCTAGTTGCTAATGCTTAGTACAGGTACCTGGGGTACGGAGGACTCCGTCAGTACCGAAGAACCCCGCTCCAGGGCTACAAGGCCGGTGCGGGCTAGTTCCAGAACGCCGTAAGGGCGCAGGAGAAGGAGGAGGCTTTCCAGCTTGGAAATATCGCCGGTAGCCTCGACGGTAATGGTGGCGGGGGAAACGTCAATGACACGGGAACGGAAGATACTGACCACTTCCAGAACGCCGGGGCGGGTCTTTTCGTCGATCCTGACTTTGACCAGCATGATCTCCCGGCGCACGCAGGACGCGGAATCCAGCTCGCGCACGGCGATCACGTCCACGAGCTTGCCGAGCTGTTTGATTATCTGTTCAAGCACCGAATCCGCCCCGGTCACCGCGATGGTCATTCGGGATATCGACGGGTCCTCGGTCTCGCCCACGGTCAGGCTGTCGATATTAAAACCCCGGCGGCTGAACAGGCCGGACACCCGGCTCAGGGTTCCCGCGCGGTTTTCCACCAGCGCGGACACCACGTGCTGTTTCATGACACTCCCCAAACGGCATACGCCGATTATTAGTATTATTCTACCACGGTTTGGAAGAAAATGTAAAGGACCAATTTAACGAATCTGCCCTCTTCCGCGCCCGGCCGGCCCCCGGTTTCCCGTTTTCAGCCGGCGTTTTCGGCGCCCCAGATTCTGGGCCGGAAATGCTCCGGGGCGTCAACGTCCACGGTCTCCCCTGAAGGGCTAATGACAAAAAAACCGCTTTTCAGGGCATACTCCGAAACCCCCTTGTAGATAACGGCCCCTGCTACCGCGCCCAGGTATTTCCTCTTGTCGCCATGATCGTCCGCGACCTTGCGCAGTATATCCATCCGTTTCACATGGTCCTTTACATCCCGGATAGTCAGCCGGGTTTTTACCTCCACGGCCAGGGCGCATTCGCCGTTTTCAAGAAGAACGTCAATTTCGGCCAGCCTTCTTCCGTCCCGATCTTCAATATCATGATTGCGGGACATACGGTCGAAATAGTAACCGCGCCCTATAAATTTTTTCCGGAGCTTGGGGGACATGATATGCTCTACCACCTCGCCCAGGCGGCCGCCTAATTCGCCGATTTTCCGGTCGGTTTCCTTCATTTTTCGGTCGGTCTCCTTCATTTGCCGGTCAGTCTCTTTCATTTGCCGGTCGGTTTCCTGCATTTTCCGATCAGTCTCCTTCATTTGCTGGGCGGTTTCCTGCATTTTCCGGTCGGTCTCTTTCATTTGCTGGGCGGTTTCTTTTATCAACCGGTCGGTTTCCCGGAGCATAACCCAGATATCCTCGGCGTTGATCCCTCCGGACGGATTCTGTATCTGTACGCTCATGTCTCCCATAATTACAACCCTCCTGGGCCGCGCAAAACCCGGCCGGGTTTTGCGGCCCCGCTTAAAAATATACGCCGCCCTGGAAAAAATGGCAACGCTGTCCTGGCAGGGAATACTTACAAGCCCAGCCACCTATATATATGGGTCGGACCTGGCGTTTTGCTTTATATTTTCGGGAAAATTTTTTCAAAATTCCGGGACATCTGCCGCAAGACAACATTTGCCGCGATACCCGCCTGCCAATACAGACACCGTCTTGACATGTTCCGGGCTTTTTTGCGAGAATCTTTCCATGGATGTTGAGGATTTGAAGGAAACCGCCGCGCTCGCGCACCTCAATCTGGACGAAGCCGAGCTGGAAGGCTCATTTCCCGCCTTTGAACAGATGCTCGGGTTTTTTGCGGCCATGCAGGCGGCCGACAAGGACGGGGCGGCTTTCCCTGTCCCGATCGGCGGAAGCGCGGGCCAGCCCCGGCCTGCGGAATCCGGCTTTTTCCGGCCCGATGCCGGCAGTACCGGCACGGACCCGGCATCCGGCCTCCTGGACAACGCGGGCGAGCGGGACGGCCGTTTCATCGTGGTGCCCAATGTTCTGTAAATACCCGCAGACGCGCGCGGATTGGCAGGCGCGTCCCTGACGGCCCTGCAATATTCCTGTCCATATAACGGTAACGGTTGTTCTGTTCTCAAAGGCGCTTTCCCGGAACAGTCCGGCAGGCGCCGCTCGAAACGGAGGCTTACATGGCTTTATCACTGCCCGGCGCTTTTCTCTCCTACGCGGACGAATGGGAGAAAAAGGCCGGTGCGTTTATCGAATACCGGCCCCAGGGGCTGCCCCCGGAGGAGGGGGCCGTTTCCGGCAGCGGGGCGGATAGACCGGCGGCGGAATACGCGCCGACGGAACTGCCCCCCGAAGCCGCCCCGCTCATCAGGGGCCTGCCTTTCGCGGTAAAAGACAATATCGCGGTCAGGGGTTTCTCCCTAAGCTGCGGCTCCAGGCTGCTTGAAAAATTCATTTCCCCCTACACCGCCACTGCGGTACAAAAACTTGAGGCCGCGGGCGGGACGGTAGTGGGCAAGACCAACCTTGACGAATTCGGCATGGGATCTTCCACCGACTCTTCGGCCCTGAAACGGACCAACAACCCCTGGGATCAGAGCCGGGTAGCGGGCGGCTCCTCGGGGGGATCCGCCGCCGCAGTGGCGGCTGGGCTTGTGCCTTACGCCCTGGGCTCGGATACAGGCGGCTCGGTGCGCTGCCCTGCTTCTTTCTGCGGGGTGGTCGGGCTCAAGCCCGGCTACGGCGCGGTTTCCCGCTACGGCCTTGTAGCCTACGCCTCAAGCCTCGAGGTCATAGGCATACTGGCGGACACTACCGCCCGCTGCCGGGCCGTATTTTCGGCAGTAAGGGGGAAGGACCCCATGGATCAGACAAGCCGGGACGCGCCGGCCTCGGCCCCGCCGCTTTACGGTGCCGGGAACGCCCGGAAAAAAGTGATAGGCGTCCTATCCGCAGAAACTATAGCGAAGGCCATTGCGGCGGCGGCGGCTCAGGAAACCGGCGGTGCAGGGGGCAGGGCCCTGGAGGCGGCGGCCCAGGCGGCGGAACTGGAGCCGGAGATTGCCGGGGCGTTCAGGGCCGCCAGGGAAAGGCTCGCCGGGCTGGGGCATACCCTTGTCGATGTTGACATCCCGAGCCTGAAATACGGGGTCCCGGCCTACTACACCATTGCCGCTGCCGAGGCCAGCGCGAACCTCGCGCGTTTTGACGGCATACGCTACGGCCGGCGGCCGGACTGGGCGGAAAATCCCGACGACCTTATCGACAAGGCCCGCGAGGCGGGTTTCGGCACTGAAGTAAAACTGCGCATACTGCTGGGAACCTTCGTGCTGAGGTCCGGGTTCCAGGACCGCTACTATTTGCGGGCGCAGCGCATACGCGCGGGGATCAGGGCGAATTTCGAGCTTTACCTGGGAACCCCGGAAAGCGCCGGAACCGGCGGCGCTTCGGCCCCCGGAGGCCGTTTTTGCGACGCCATACTCATGCCCGTATTCCCCACCCGCGCGTTCGGGCGTGGCGAGGCGGGGCTGTCGCCCTTCGCCCAAAAAGCCGCCGACCTCTACACCTGCTGCGCGAATCTGGCGGGGCTCCCCGCGCTGGCCTTCCCCGTGGGCGTCGAGGGCGGCCTGCCCGTGGGCGTGCAGCTTCTGGGGCGGGCCTTCTCCGAGGGGACCCTGCTGGACATCGTCGAGGAATACGAGGCCGGCTATCCCTTCCCCCGCCCGGCCGGGTACCAGTCGTTTTGGGGAACATGAGGTCATGATGGAAAAAAAATACCAATCGTTCATCGGGCTGGAAGTGCACATTCACCTTCTGACAAAGACGAAGGTTTTCTGCAAATGCGCATCCTCTTTCGGGGACGAGCCCAACACCCATGTCTGCCCGGTGTGCATGGGCTATCCCGGCGTGCTCCCCTCCCTCAACATCGAGGCGCTGCGCATGGGCTGTACTGTCGCCCGCGCCCTGGGCTGCCGCATCCCCGAGCGCACATGGTTTGAGCGGAAACAGTATTTCTACCCGGATATGCCGAAGAACTACCAGATATCGCAATTCGCCTCGCCTTTAGGCCAGCAGGGCTGCCTTGAGCTTGAGGGAAAAAACGGAAACCAGATTATTAAAAAATCGGTACGCATCAAGGAATGCCATCTCGAAGAAGACGCGGGCAAGATGATCCACACAGGAACAGTATCGCTGCTCGATTATAACCGGGCGGGCGTTTCGCTCCTGGAAATTGTTACCGAGCCTGACATGGAAACCGGCGAAGAAGCCGAACTTTTCATTCGGCAGCTCAGGCGCATGGTGCGTTACCTGGGGGTATGCGACGGCAATATGGAAGAAGGGTCCCTGCGCGCCGACGCGAATGTCTCGATCAATTTCCCGGGCATGGGCCTGGGAAAAAAGGTGGAGATCAAGAACCTCAACTCGTCGCGCTTTGTAAAGCTGAGCCTTAACCACGAAATCGAACGCCAGGGGCGCATCCTCGATTCCGGGGGCGAGGTGGTGCAGGAAACCCGGCTGTGGAACGAGAACCGGGATCAGACCGAGGCTATGCGGCAGAAGGAAAACGCGCAGGACTACCGTTACTTCCCCGAGCCGGACCTCCCGGCCTTTGCCCCGGACGCGGCCTTCCTTGAGCGCGTCGAACAGTCGCTTGTGGAACTGCCCCAAAAGCGGATAAGCCGCGTCAGGGAAGAATACGGCCTGAGCGAGGACTGCGCGGAGCTTATCTGCGACGAAAAAGCGCCGGCCGATTATTTTGAAGAGGCGGTGTCGGCCGCAGCCGCTCTGGGAGCGGGCAAAAAAGAAGCGGCGGGCAGGATCGCCAACTGGCTCCTCTCGGACATCAGGCATATCCTGGCAAAACAGGGGACCGCAATGTCGTCCATCGGCGCGTTAAAACTGCGGCCAAAGCAGCTTGCCGTAATCGCGGCCCTTGCCGTCCGGGAAAAAATCAGCGGGAAAAACGCCCGGCAGACCCTGGAACTTGCGGCGCAGAGCGGCAGGGACCCGGAACTTATCGTAAAGGAGAACGGCTGGGAACAGCTTACCGATCCGGCGAAAATCGCCGAGGCGGTAAATTCGGTTTACAGCGAGGAGGGCGCGGTGTTCGCGGAAGCCAGGGCCGCTGCGGCGAATCCGAAACGGAAGCGCACGCTTACAGCGTTCCTGGTAGGAAAAGTACTTGCCGTTACCGGCGGCCGCGCCGATCCGAAGATAGCGGGGGAACAAGTAGAAAAACTGATAACGGAAGGGTGAACAGGAGAAACCATGCGCGTATTGGCAAAGGACATACCGGGCGCGGCACGCGGGGGGGAAGGCGAGATTGAGGCATCGGGCTGGGTACACAGGATACGGGAACTTGGAGGCGTAGTATTTGTAATACTGCGGGACCGTTCCGGGACAGTCCAGCTCGTGCTGGAAGAAAAAGGCGGCCTGACCCTGGAATCGGTTATTACCGTGACGGGCGTCCCGGCGTTCAACGACAAGGCCCCCGGGGGGGTGGAATTAAAAGTAAAAGAAGTTAAGATACTGAGCCGGGCGGCGGATCTTCCCTACCAGGTAAACGCCGACATAGGCAAGATAGGCCTTGACGTGATCCTCGACAACCGCGTACTGTCCCTGCGCAACCCAAAAATACGCTCGATATTCAAAGTGCAGGCCACTATTGTCGAAGCCTTTGCCGAATACCTCCGCCGGGAGGATTTTACCGAAATTAAAACAAGCAAGCTCAGTTCCGGAAGCACCGAAGGGGGGACCAATCTCTTCAAGGTGGAGTACTTTGACCGGACGCTCTGCCTGGCCCAGTCCCCCCAGCTTTACAAGGAAGCCATGGTGGCCTCCGGCCTTGAGCGGGTCTTTGAAATCGCGCCGGTTTACCGGGCCGAAAAGCACGACACGCCCCGGCACCTCAACGAGTACGTCTCCCTTGATTTGGAAATAGGTTTTATCGAATCGGAACTAGAGCTTATCGAGCTTGAAAAAGGGCTGCTCGCCTATATTTTTGACGAAGTGGCCCGGAAAAACGGACCCGATCTCTCGGCCTGGGGCGCCGCCGTTCCCGATGCCTGCGCGGTGGGGGCGGCCCCGACAGTCGGCTACGAGGAAGCCCTGAAAATCGCCAACGAGGAGCAGGCCAGGGCAAAAGGCGGCGGAAGTCCCGCGCGTATTTTTGACATTAACCCGGAAGCCGAGCGCCTGCTCAGCGAATGGTCCCTGCGCGAACACGGCGTAGAATTACTGTTCGTGAACGAATTCCCCAGGCGCTACCGGCCCTTCTACACCTACCCGGCGGAGGCCGGGGAAAGCGGCGGCAGGGCGGCGGCCCTGACCATGAGCTTTGACGCCATCTTCCGGGGCCTTGAAATTACCTCCGGCGGCCGCCGGCAGCACGACTACGGCGCCTTTGCGGAAGCGCTCCCGAAGTTCGGCCTTAAAGAGGAAAACATGGCCGGTTACGCCGCTGTCCTCAAATACGGCTGCCCCCCCCACGGCGGCTTTGCCATCGGCCTTGAACGGCTTACCCAGAAAATCCTCGGGCTTGGCAGCGTGAAAGAGGCGAGCCTTTTCCCCAGGGACCGGAAACGGGCCGAGCCCTGAGGCCTAGGCCCTTAGGCAAGCTGCGGACGGGCCGCCGGGCCGGCCCCAGGAATTTACAAGAAGGCAATTTTTGAATGACAATGCAGCGGAATCCGCAGTAGCGCGGCGGTGGACCAACCGCGCCCTGTTAAGGCTCATCTGGCCCCTCGTTATAGAACAGATCCTCGCCGTGACCATGGGCCTTGCCGATACCGTTATGGTTGCGACAGTCGGCGAACACGCCGTCTCCGGAGTATCCCTTGTGGACGCCATCAACCAGCTCCTCATCATCGCCTTCGGGTCCCTTGCCACAGGCGGCGCGGTCGCGGTGAGCCAGTACATGGGGCGGCGCAAAAACAAAAGCGCGCGCCTTGCGTCCCGGCAATTGATCTACGTCAACACCGCAGTCTCGGCGGTGATTGCGGTACTGGCGCTCTGCCTGCGCCGCGCCTCCCTGGCCCTGATCTACGGTGATGCCCATAGCAACGTGATGCAGGCGGCTGAAACCTACTTCCTCCTCTCCGCTCTAAGCTACCCTTTCCTGGCGCTCTACAACTCTTCCGCTTCCCTGTACCGCGCCGCAGGGAACAGCCGCATCCCCATGCTGGTAGCCCTTATGGTAAACGTGATCAACATAGGGGGAAACGCCGTTTTCATCTTCGGCTTTCACTGGGGGGTCGCCGGCGCGGGCCTCTCCACCCTGATATGCAGAATCGCCGCAGCGGCAGTACTTATCGTAATGCTGATACGGAGCCGCAACAGCGCCATTTCCCTTTCCGGAATATTCAACATTCAAATCCGCGCCGGCATGATACGCAGCATCCTGAAAGTCGGCATCCCGAGCTGCCTGGAAAATTCCACGTTCCAGATAGGCAAGGTAATGGTCTCCCGCATCTTTACCTCTTTCGGGACTGCGGCCATAGCGGCCAACGCCGTCGCGGCGGTGATTAACTCGTTTACGTTTATGCCCGCCCAGGCCTTTGCCATGGCAATGCTTACTGTTGTGGGCCAGTGCGTCGGCGCCGGAGATTACAGCGCCGCGAAACGCAATACCGGCAAACTGATGAAACTCAGCTACGGATCGGTATTGCTGCTAAGCGTTTTGACCGCGCTGCTGATGAACCCCGTGCTGGGCATTTTCCGCCTTAGCGAGGAAGCGGCCCGCATCGCGGGGATTCTGCTTTGGATACACATCGTCTCGGCCCCGGTCTCCTGGCCCGCAAGCTTCATCCTCCCCAGTTCCCTGCGCGCCGCCGGGGACGCCCGTTACTGTATGATCGCGGCGGCCATATCCATGTGGGCCATGCGGGTCCTCTTCTCGTACATCCTGGCCTACGCATTCGGAATGGGCCCCCCGGGGGTGTGGATAGCCATGGTCCTGGACTGGTATCTGCGGGCGGCATGCTACGTCCTCCGCTTCAGGAGCGGCAAATGGAAGGAAAAGCGGGTAATATAAGAAGGCATACTTAGCTCAGGAACCAGACGGAGCACCAGTGGCAAACAGCCCCGGCGAGCACAAACACATGCCAGGCAACGTGGGCGCCCCGCACGCTGCGCTTTCTGTACCAGAAGGTCCCCGCCGTGTAAAACGCCCCGCCGCCGGCCAGCAGGACGAGGCTTGCAGGAGGCGCCGAGCGCAGCAGCGGCGACCACCCGGCAAGGATGGCCCAGCCCATCAGTATATATACTACTATTTCCGCTTTCTTGATAAATTTCCAGTTTACCGCGTAAAGGGTGATTCCCGCGGCGGCCAGCGCCCATTCGAGTCCCAGGAAGCTCCAGCCCCAGGGGCCCCGCAGGGCCGTCAGGCAAAAAGGCGTATAGGTTCCGGCGATGAGCAGGTAAATCGCCGAGTGATCAAGCACGCGCAGCACCCGTTTCGCGCCCTGGTGCGGCACCGCGTGGTACACGGTTGACGCCAGGAACATGGCGATCATGGTTATGGAAAAAACGATATAGGCCGCCGCCGCCGCAATGCCGCCGCCCCGCCCCCCCAG
>JAIRRR010000268.1 GCA_031255875.1 Treponema sp. | reverse complement strand
CGCACAGGAGCAGCGTATTGTCGCCTATATCGCTTTCCACCATGAATTCCTCGGAGCCGCTCCCCCCCATAGCCCCGGAATCGGCCCGCACCGGAATCACCGTAAGGCCGCAGCGCTTAAAGATGCGGCGGTAGGCCCGGCCCATGGCCCCGTAATGTTCGTCGAGGCTCGCGTCATCGGTGTGGAAAGAGTACGCGTCCTTCATCACAAATTCCCGGCCGCGCATCACCCCGTAGCGCGGGCGTATCTCGTCGCGGTATTTGGTATTGATCTGGTAAAGCGACAGCGGGAGCTGCCGGTAGCTGGAAAGCTCGTCCCGGACCAGGGCGCTGAACGCCTCTTCCGCAGTGGGGGAAACCACAAAATCGTTCCCCAGCCGGTTCTTCACCCGCAGCAAACTTTCGCCCATGGAATCCCAGCGGCCCGATTCCTTCCACAGCTCGCCCGGCACCACCACCGTCGGCTTGATCTCAAGGGAACCGACGGCGGCCATCTCTTCCCGGATAATCTGCTCCACTTTCCGGAAGGAGCGGAGCCCCAGGGGCAGATAGGCAAAAAGGCCGTTGGCAAGTTTGCGCAGCATCCCCGCGCGGAACATCAGCCGGTGGCTGGCAATAACCGCGTCCCCCGGATCCTCCCGCAGGGTGGGGATAAACATCTGAGTGATCTTCATTGCCCAATCATAGCGGAAAACCCCGCCCTGGGGAAGTAGTTCCGGCCCTTGCTGTCGGCCCTTACCCGTTGAGCCGCTTTTCGATCGCGTCAAGCTCGGCGTACAGCTCCGGGGGGAGCTTCGCGCCGAACTTCGGGTAGTGGTTCTGCCGCACGTCGGCGATTTCCTTCTTCCAGCCTTCGGTGTCCACCGAGCACAGCTCCTGCATGGCCTCGCTGCCGACCCCTTCCGGCGCGGCGATTGAGCCGGGCTTCGGCAGATTGCCGATGGCCGTCTCCATAAAGTTGTCCTTCCCGTCGCAGCGGTCGAAAATCCAGGCAAGCACCCGGCTGTTCTCGCCGTAGCCCGGCCACATAAACTTGCCGTCCTTGTCCTTGCGGAACCAGTTGACAAAGAAAATCCTGGGCAGCTTCGATTCGTCGTGGGCCTTGCCGATGTTTATCCAGTGCTTAAAGTAGTCGCCCATGTGGTAGCCGCAGAAGGGCAGCATGGCGAAAGGATCCCGCCGCACCTGGCCCACCTGGTCGGAGATGACTGCGGCCGTAACTTCCGAGCCCGTAATCGAACCCATAAAAACGCCGTGGATCCAGTTCCTGCTCTGGTTCACCAGCGGGACCGTGCTGGGCCGCCGCCCCCCGAACAGGAACGCGCTGATCGGCACGCCTTTCGGGTCCTCCCATTCCGGGGCGATAACCGGGCACTGCTTCGCCGGCGCGGTGAACCGGGCGTTGGGGTGGGCGATCTCCTCGCCCTTGGGGCTCTTGTCGGTCTGGGGCGCCGGCCTTTTCTGCCCCTTCCAGTCGGTAATTTCCTTGCCCGGCGCGCCGTGGCCGATCATCTCCCACCAGATATCGCCGTCCCCGGTAAGGCCGCAGTTGGTAAAGATCGTGTTCTTCTTGATGGATTCCATCGCGTTAAAGTTGGAATCGTTGTTCGTGCCCGGCGCCACGCCGAAAAAGCCCGCCTCCGGGTTAATCGCGTAAAGCCGGCCGTCCGCGCCGAATTTCATCCAGGCGATATCGTCGCCCACCGTCTGGACCTTCCAGCCCGGCAGCGTGGGGATAAGCATCGCCAGGTTCGTCTTGCCGCAGGCCGAGGGGAACGCGCCCGTAATGTACTTTACCTTCCCCTCGGGGTTGGTAATTTTCAGGATAAGCATATGCTCGGCCAGCCAGCCCTCGTCCCGGGCCAGTACCGAGGCGATACGCAGGGCCAGGCACTTCTTGCCCAGCAGGGCGTTCCCGCCGTAGCCCGAGCCGTAGGACCAGATCTCGCGGGTTTCGGGGAAATGGCTGATATACTTGTGTTCCATAGGGGCGCAGGGCCACTTGCCGCCGTCCGATTCGCCGGGGGCCAGGGGCTTCCCCACCGAATGGTAGCAGGGGACAAAGAAGCCGTCCTCGCCCAGCACGTCAAGGACCTTCGACCCCACCCTCGTCATAATGTGCATATTGGCCACAACATAGGGCGAATCGGTAATCTCAACCCCGATCTTGGCAATATCGGACCCGACCGGCCCCATGGAGAAGGGGATCACGTACATAACCCGGCCCTTCATACTCCCCCGGTACAGATCCGTCATGGTTTTTTTCAGTTCGGCCGGATCGATCCAGTTGTTCGTAGGCCCCGCGTCCTCCTGCTTCTCGCTCGCGATATAGGTACGGTTTTCCACCCGCGCCACGTCGGAAGGATCGGAACGGAAAAGGAAGCTGTTTGGCCGCTTCCCGCTGTCCAGGGGGTTGGCGAGCCCCGCATCCAGCGTAATCTGTATCATCCGGTCATATTCGGCCGCGCTCCCGTCGCAGATCTCCACAGAATCCGGGACCATCAGGGCCGCCGCTTCTTCCACCCATTTTTTCAACCCAGCGTGCTTCAAATCCTCTGTTTTCATAATTCTCCTCAATTGTAGTAATGGACATTCACCAGCCGCGGCGTCCGGCCGCGCAGCTATCAGGAAAGGACCCAAGAAATTCAAATCCTCTCATATTATATAGTACGAATAACCGGGGAATTCCGCAAGCGCAACAGGCTCAGGCACCGAATTTCCATCCAGGAGGGGGGCCTGTTACCAAACGGCGGGCGCGTAATGAAACCGGCCGCCGCCCGGCCCCCCTACGCTCCGGCCCCGCTTCGCGGGTCCTCCGCTTACCCCCCCATGTGGTGAATCAATAGGTTGGGGGGTTCGCCAGGTTACCTATGCGCAAACAACGCGCTCGCCGGCTCGCGCGCATTACTGCGGCGCCCCTACGCTCCGGCCTTGCCCCGTCAACGTGGAGTTTTACGGCAAACCGCTTCGGCGTTTTGCCGTAAAACTCCGAAAAGACTTGCGGAGAGCCTTTAGCCCGGAGCAAGTCTTCCGCTACCCCCCCGGCTCGGCGGCTCGCGCGTCCCCATAGGGAAGGCCGCCCTCTTTTAAAACCGGAACTTGGTTTTCCGTTGCTTTCGTGATATTCTGGACTATATGCGGTTTAAATGCGTTGTTTTTGATCTCGACGGGACACTGGTAAACACCCTGGCGGATATTGCCCTTGCCATGAACACCGCCCTTT
>JAIRRR010000119.1 GCA_031255875.1 Treponema sp. | reverse complement strand
GGAGCCCGGCCGGGGGTTCCGGAGGTTCCCTAAATTACCAGATCCGGGTTTTCGGCAAAGTGCTTAAGGATGACAATTTCGTCGGTGTCCGAGCTATTGGTAATGGTCACCCCTTCTTTGGCCGCTTTTTCGGTTACAAAGAATTCGTCGTTGGTAAGCTGGCCGTAACGGATAAGGGCGGGGGTTTCCATGTTCCAGACCCCGAATTTCCCAAAGCCCTGGAGGCAGATAATGCCGTAGGCGGCGGCGTCCTTTACGGTTACGGTTTTGCCCGGCAGGACCGTCAGGCGTTTCGCGCTGGCGTCTTTGCACTTGTAGCATATCCACTCTTCCACATAGCCTTCGGCCTTCATCTGTTCCAGGGGTTTTACGGGCCTGGGGGCCATAAAGCGGTTTTTGTGGAAATCCGGGTCCACGTTGGCTTCCCAGTCGATTACTTCCAGCAGGTAGTTGAAGTTGCCCTTCTCCTCCGGGGGGCAGTTCTTCCAGAGCAGGTCTTCCGGCACGCAGTGGCCGAAGTACAGCACGGACTGGTACATGGCGTACACATCCGAGGCGAACTGGGGCTCGTAGGTGCAGAGGCTGCCCGGCGCGTGGAGTACCCCGGGGGGCACGTCCCAGCCGGTGTCAACATCGAGGGCGTAGGCCCTTGCAAGGGAAAGCAGGCGGTTGTCGCCCCTGGCAAAATTTTTCAGGGCCCGGAGCACCTGATCCTTGGTGGTTTCGGGGTTCAGGCCGAAAAAGGTGAAGGGGAATTCCCCGCCGTGGTTGTTCACCTGGGCGGGAAAAAAGTACATCTCAGGCTTTCCCGACTGGTTTATCCGGGCGGCGTGTACGTCCCGGTGGTGGATATGGTGGGGAAGGGGGCCGAAATTGTCAAAGAATTTGGAAAACATGGACCAGCGGCCGTATTTTTTCCACAAGGCCTCTCCGATAACATCGGCTTTCAGGCAGTCCACCGCGTCCCTGAGCAGCACCCTTTCCTTGCCGTCCCTGGTGACAACATAGCTTAAGCCCTCGTCTTCGGGGGTTTTGGGGCCGTTATCCGCGTGGGTAGTAGAGGCGAACCACCTCTCGTCAACGCCGCCCCTCTCAAGCCCAAAGACATAGTAATCATCCGGATGAAGCTTTATACGCTTGCCGGGCCGGCAAAACGAACGGGGAACCCAGGCCGGGGCAAGCCGGAAGATGCCCTTGCCTTCTTCTATCGCTTTTTGCGCTATTTGGATCTGACTCATCGTGTCCTCCTGTACGGAAATGATTTCGTGGCTCCGTAAGGGTATCACAGCGGGCATTATCGGCGCAAGTGAATTTTTCGCTTGACAGAAAAACGTTATTCTAATACACTGGACAAATCTTCCGCCGAACAGCGGCGCTATAGCGGAAAGGCCGGGGTGTTTCTGCCTTTTCTACTCGAAGTCTGTTTCTTTCGACTAGAGAAACCCGGAAGCGGAGAAGGCGATTTTACCCGCCGGCCATGCCGGAAAAACGTTATTCCGGGCGTATGAACACAGAGGTACGAATGGTATGGGCGGGCAGTACATCCTTGAAATGAAATCCGTCAACAAGTCCTTTTTTGGCACGAAGGTGCTGTCCGACGCGGATTTCAACGTCAGGTCCGGGGAGCTGCACGCGCTGATGGGGGAAAACGGCGCCGGAAAATCGACGCTCATGAAGATTATCATGGGCATTTACGTCGCGGACAGCGGGGAAATTACCTTTGAAGGGAAGCCCGTTACCGTCCACGGCGCCAGGGAAGCCCTGAAAATGGGCATTTCCATGATACACCAGGAACTCAACCCGATCCTGGAGATGACCATTGCCGAAAACGTGTTTGTCGGGCGGGAAAAGCGCATCAAGGGGACTCCCTTCCTGAACCGCCGGCAGATCAACGAGGACACCCGGGCTCTGCTGAAAGAATACAACATGGACAAAAAGATCTCCCCGTCCATGAAGATGAAAGCCCTGAACATCGCCCAGATCCAGATGATCGAGATCATCAAGGCGGTTTCCTATAACGCCAAACTTATCATCATGGACGAGCCCACCTCGTCGCTTACTTCCAACGAAACCGAGGAACTTTTTAAGACCATCAGCCTGCTGAAGGAGCGGGGGGTCGGAATCATCTACATTTCCCACCGCATAGACGAGGTGATGCAGCTGGGCGACCGGATTTCGGTGCTCCGTGACGGGGCGGTCGTGGGCTGTTTCGAGCGGGCGCAAACCGATCCGGGCAAGATTATCAGCCTGATGGTAGGCCGGGAACTGTCCGGCGGCTATCCGGCAAACACCGCCCCGAAGGGCGACGTGGTATTGGAAATAAGAAATTTTACCCGCAAAGGGGTGTTCGAAGATGTTTCCCTTAAGGTACGGGCCGGGGAAATTCTGGGCCTTGCCGGGCTGGTCGGCGCGGGCCGGAGCGAGGTGATGCGGGCGCTGGTCGGGTTTGACAAGCTGGATTCCGGGGAAATTTACCTGGAAGGCAGGCGGGTCAAGATCGGCAGCCCCCAGGGGGCAAAGAGGAATTTTATCACCATGGCGCCCGAGGACCGGAAAGCCCTGGGGCTGGTGCTCTGCCGGAGCGTCAAGGAAAATATCGCCCTGAAGAACGAGGAGCTGTTCTCGAAGGGCGGTTTCCTGAATCACGCAAAGGAGCGGGACCTCTGCAATAAAAAGGCCGACGAAATGACCGTCAAGCGCAACAGCATTGCCGATACGGTGGTCAACCTTTCGGGGGGCAACCAGCAGAAAGTGGTTTTGGCAAAATGCCTTATGTCCAGGCCCAAGGTTGTCATTCTCGACGAGCCTACCAGGGGCATTGACGTAGGGGCGAAATTCAGTATTTACAACATGGTGACCGATCTGGCCAAACAGGGGATCGCGATCATCATGATTTCCTCGGAAATGCCGGAACTGATAGGCATGAGCGACCGGATTCTGGTTATGTCCAACGGAAGAGTCCGGGGCGAGTATAACGAAAAGCACGAAATTTCTCAGGAAGCCATTCTGAAGCTGGCCTTGGAGGGTGTTTGATGAATTCCTTGAAACTTGACAGCAAAAAACTTGTAGAAATGATACAGCGTTTCGGCCTTTTCTTTGTAATTATTTTAATGATACTGCTTATGCGTTTTGTGCTGGAGCCCGTCATTATTCCGAGCAGGCCTCCTGTATTTCTGACCAGCGGGAATATCGTAAATGTCTTACGGCAGGTTTCGATGAACGGTATCCTGGCTATCGGTATTACTTTTGTAATTCTTACGGGCGGCATCGATCTTTCCATAGGCGCGATTGTGGCGGTCACCAGCGTTATCGCCGGCTACCATCTGGACCGGGGCGGTTCCTGGCAGATGGCCGTCGCGCTGGGTATGACCGGGGCATTTGTTTTCGGCATAACCAACGGTTTCCTTATCGCGGTTGGCGGGCTTCCCCCGTTTATCGCGACTCTCGCCACCCAGGCCATTGCCCGGGGCTTCGCGCTGGTCTATTCCAACGGACGGCCTTACCTTATCCTGGACGATAAATTTCTTAACATAGGCAAGGGCAGTTCCCTCGGTATTCCCAACCCCATCTGGATTCTGCTGTCCGTCTGTCTTTTGGCGTATATCGTGCTGAATTTTACGGTTTTCGGCCGCCACGTCTACGCTTTGGGCGGCAACCGCCAGGCGGCAAAACTCGCGGGGGTAAGGACCAAACTTGTCGAAATATCCGTTTACGTTATTGTCGGGGTACTTGCCGGGCTTACGGCGATTATCCTTACCGCCCGCATCAGTTCGGGCCAGCCGACGGCGGGCCAGGGCTACGAGCTTGACGCGATATCCGCCGCCGCCATCGGGGGGACCAGCATGATCGGCGGTTCCGGAACCGTGGGCGGCACTATTATGGGATTCATCATTATAGGTATTATGATAAACTGTCTGACCTTGCTGGGCGTGTCCTCTTATTATCAACAGATTGTAAAGGGCTTTATTATTATTGCAGCGGTCATGCTGGATATGACCATCAAGCGGAGGGGCAAGTAATACCGTTAATGTGGATAAAGTTTCCTGAAACTCCGGTTTTAGGAAACGCAGAATAATACTATTCCCAGGAGGAACGAAAATGAAGAAGGGATTTGGCTTAATCGTTCTTGGCTTGCTGGCGCTTTTAGCCGTAGGCCTCGTAGCCGGATGCAGCAGGACATCGTCAGCCGGGGCAGGCCAGCAAACAGGCGCAACAGCCCAGCAGACAGCCGAGGCGCAGAAGTGGCGCATCGCTTTCCTGGCAAAGGGCAACATGGACGTGTTTGTAAAAAACATTTCCGATGCGGCCCTTAGGCGCGGGCAGGAGCTTTCCGACAAGTGCACCGTCACTGTTTTCGATGCCGAAGGCGACATGAACAAGCAGATTCAGCAGGCGGAAGACGCGATAACCCAGCGCTTTGACGCCATCGTCCTTATCGCTGTTGACTACGACGGAAGCGCGCCGATTATCGATATGGCTGAAGAGGCGGGAATCGTCCTGGTCGGCGACAATACCACCACGAACAATATCAGCAAAGTGACCTATGTCGGTTCCGACGATGTTGACGCGGGCAAGATCCAGGGCGAATACCTCAAGACCAGGCTTCAGCCCGGCGCCCGCGTCTGCTACATGATGGGCCCCATCGGCGTGTCGCCCCAGATTTTCCGCAAACAGGGTATCGAAGAAAGCCTGTTTAACGACGCTTCCATGAACATCCAGGTTCTGGAAGAGCAGACCGCCAACTGGAGGCGGGATACGGCCATGTCCCTCGCCGAGGACTGGCTTACAAAATACAACAACGATATTGACGCCATCATCTGCCAGAACGACGATATGGCCATGGGCGCCCTTGAGGCAGCCGAAGCCAAGGGCGTAAAAGACCAGGTCATAATCGTCGGTGTTGACGCTATTGCCGACGCGCTTAAAGCTATCGAGGCGGGACGCCTTGACGCGACGGTTTTCCAGGACGCGGCAGGCCAGGGCGCGGGCGGTGTTGACGCCGCTATCAAGCTCCTTGAAATAGGCCAGAAAAAAATGGACGATGTCTGGATTCCCTTTAAGGCGGTCACCAAGGACAATGTAACCCAGTTTATGTAAAACGCCCGTTGCCGGGTTTCATGCCCGGCATTGCGGGAGAAGGCGTAATGCCGCAGCCCGGCGTCCGTTTAGCGGATGGCCGGGCCAATTTTTTGCCGGGCCGTCCGGTTTTTCCGGCACGGGCCGCGCCATACACAGCAAACTTCCAAAAAAATTCCCAAAAAATTTCCCGCTTTTTTCCCGCCGGATTAAAGCAAAACGCCGGGTTCGACCCCTAATAAGGGTATGAACAGATTCGTTTTTTTGTTACGCCGCCCGCTTGGCCCGGCTTTCGCCCTCCTGCTCCTTGCCGTCCCGGCCTTCCCCGCGAAGGCTGCGGACACGGGCGGGGCCGTTTCCGGCGGCGCGGCAAAACCGGGGCTTCCGGACTTTACAGCGAGCGCCCTCTGGACAGGTTCCTGGGATATTCCGGGCAACCTTGCCAACCGGGGGGATTTCCGCCTGGGGGCTTTCGGGCTGCTTGCCCGGGCCCAGGCGCTCGACAAACGGCCCGGCTTTTTCAGCGAGGGCTGGGAAACCGGGAACACCGCTCTTTCCGGGGGGCTTTACCACAACCTGACCGGCTCAAGGCTGCTCTACGGCACGCTTGAGGAATGGGGGCTTCCGGCGCGGCTCCGCAACCCGTGGGGAAAATCAACGCCTTTCGCGGACGCCCGCAAGCCTCTGGGGGCGGATCTCCGAACCGGGCTGTCCTCCAGGGCCGAGACGGAAGCCTACCTTTACCTGGGCAGCCCCTGGCTGAGCCTGTTTTCCAAAAACGCCTTTTTCCGGCCCTATGCCTCGGCCCAGTTCGACGGCGTTTCCAACAGCGCGTTCGGGGCGGGGCTGGATGCCCGGCTCCCCGCCAAAACCGGCCTGCGGGCCGAGGGCTTCTACTCCGGCCGGAGCGTCGCCCCGCGCGAGGTTTCCGCGTGGTTTTCGGAAACGCCCCCGCTCCCGGAACGGGATTCCAGGCTCTACGGTTTCGGCCTCTCCCTGAGCAGCCCGTTCTTTTCCGCCGCTGCGGACGGCGCTCTGTCGGAGACCTTTGCCTGGGGCCGGGGGCTTTACGGCAACCTGGCCCTGCGGCTCTGGGACAAACCCTGGGAACTCAACCTGGGCATAACCGGAGCGGAAAGGCGTTTTGTTGACAGGGCGGGAACGGCGGCCGGGGCGGCCTTCCGCGCGGCGGGCCGTTTTGAGTGGAAATGGAAGCGGACAAGCTTTATCCGGGCCGGCGTGGACATCCGCTCCCCGGAATTCGGCGAAAATTTCGACCGCGGCGCTGTCTCGCTTTACTACCGCTTCCCCTCGAATTTAAAAACAGGGGGATTATTCCCGTTCAGGCCGGTAAGGGTAAGCGCCGGGATCAGCCGGGACGCCCGGAACCCGGACAAGATTGTAGACAAGGCGGAAACCGGCGTTGGCTTTAGCCTGGGGTCCTTCGGTTTCGGGCTTCAGGGCTCGGTAAGCGGCGTCAGCGCGGCGGAGGGGGCGGTCGTGTTTTTCCCGGCCCCTGCCTCGCAGGAATTCGAAACCGCCAAAATTTCGGGGAACGTTTCCTTTCCGGTAAGTTTTCTGAATTTCAGGGCAAGGGCCGGGTACGCCGCAGCAAAGGGGAAAGATCCGGTCTGGGATCTCTCCCTGGGCGCGGCGGTGCGGGGCAGGCTCGGCCGTTTCAGCCTCAAGATAAGCGCGCCGGAATTCCCGCAGGAATGGGCACTCTCCCTGTCGTGGCGGCTGCAGCTGGAAACAAGGCGCGAAAAATAATTCCCGGCCCCGGGCGGGCCCGCGCCCCTGTTAGCCTTCTTCGGGCTTGACGCCGAACAGCCGCCCTATGGGGTTGTTCACCATCAGGGTCGGCTGATGGGTGGCGTCCAGGGTATCCCGCCAGAGGTTGCTTTCCGGGTCAACGTGGTTGCGGTGAACCGCCACCTTCATGGGGAGGTGCACGAATTCGTTGTTCACCAGGCCGATAAGGACCTTGGTTTTCCCCGCCATGGCGGCGTGGACCGCCGCGTTGCCCAGGCGTTCGCAGTAGACGGAATCGACCGGGTCAGCCGGGGCCGAACGGATGATATAGCTCGGATCAATGTACTTGAGGTTAATCTCGATATCCTTGGAGTCGAAATACTCCTGGATGCGGTCTTTGAGGTATACCCCCGCGTCGGCAATTTTGGCGTTGCCCCCGGCGTCGGTCTTCTTTTCCGTAACAAGCTGTTCCTGAAGTATGCCCTCGGCGGCCACCACCACCGCGTGTTTCCGGCTCCTGATCCGGTCTTCCAGGTGGTGGAGAAAGCCGTTAGGCCCGTTAAGCTCGAAAGGCACTTCCGGGATAAGCACGAAGTTTACCTCGTGGCTCGCCAGCGCGGTGTACGCGGCGATGAAGCCCGATTCCCGGCCCATCACCTTTACCAGGCCGATGCCGTTGATCTGGGAGTGGGCCTCCATGTGGGCGGCGGTTACCGCGTCCACCGCCTTGGCCACAGCCGTGTCGAAACCGAAGGATTTCTGGATATACGAGAAATCGTTGTCCACTGTTTTGGGGATGCCGATCATGGCGATTTTCATGCCCCGCCTGCCGATTTCCTCGGCAAT
>JAIRRR010000103.1 GCA_031255875.1 Treponema sp. | reverse complement strand
CCGGGGTTTCCAAAAGCCCCCCGAATTTTATCCGGCGTTTTTACGGCTGTATTGCGCCTTTGGGGAGGTCCGGCAAATTAATGTCCTGTAATTCTTTGTACAGTAAAGAGTTAGCGCTGGGGGGGGGGGGGGGTAGCGCTAACTCTTTACTGTACAAAGAATTACAGGACATTAATTTGCCGGACCTCCCCAAAGGCGCAATACAGCCGTAAAAACGCCGGATAAAATTCGGGGGGCTTTTGGAAACCCCGGCCGGGCTCCCGAAAACCCCCGGAGAAAATCGCCCATTCACCACGGTAAAAGCGGCTACGCAAAGGCGGTCTCTTCCCTAACTTCCCCAAGGCGGGCAAGTCTTAACAAACTACCAAAAATTCCCCTTAGAGGACATATACTTCGTGACATTGTGCCACAACCCTTAACAATATGTCAAGCAAAAAATCCCCGGATCCGGGTAAAAATTCCCCGCCGATTACGGTAAAACAACGGCGAGATCGCGGGGATGCTAAATTTTACAGATTTTTGTTGACATTTGCTATTTCCTTGTTACAATTAAGTAGTTATTTGGCATGAAACCCAAAAAAATCAAACTGGAGGAAAAAATGAAGTTGGAAAAAATTTTCCTGGGCGTCACGCTCGCGGCAGTGGCGGTACTTGCGGCCTGCGGGGGCGCGGCGACGTCCGCAGCGCCGGCGGCCGGCGGCGAAGTCCGGACGGTAGGGCTTCACGGTTCGCCTGACGAAGAATACTACCAGGTGCAATTTGTATCCGGCGTAGAGTACTGGTTCCCCGTCTACGAGGGGTTCAAGCAGGCCGGCAACCTTCTGGGCGTCAAGACCTTCTATGTGGGCTGTACCGAGTATGACGCCAACAAGGAGGTGGAAGTATTCGAGCAGACCCTGGCAAAGAACCCCAAGGGGATATACCTTTCGCCTATTACTGCGGAAGCCTTCAAGGAGCCGATTGACCGGGCCGTCGCCCAGGGCGTGGCGATTGTCACCATGGCCTCCGATTCCCCGGAATCGAACCGGCACGGCTACATCACCTCCGACAACGTCAACGAAGGCCGGTATGCGGCCCGGGCCATTGCCCAGGCGCTGGGGGGTGCCGGGAAGGTAATGACCCTGCGCAATCCCGGCCAGACCAACCACGATATCCGCATCGATACCTTTATCGCCACCATGAGCGCCGAATTCCCCGGAATCCAGGTGGTCGCGGATTCCCCCACCAACCAGGACCCGGACAGGGCCTATTCCGCGGTCATGACCGTTGCCCAGATGCATCCTGACCTGGGCGCCGTCTTCATGCCCGAGGCCAGCTCCGCCATGGGAGCGTCCCGCGCCGCGGTCGAGCTTGGCGGCGGTTCCGCCAAAATCAAGGTCATGTGCTGCGATGTCAACGAGCAGATCCTTGACATGCTCCAGACCGGGGACATGTTCGGCGCTATCAACCCCGATCAGGGTATGCAGGGCTGGTTCGGCATGCTCGTTCTCTTTACCGCCGCCCACCCCGAGCTGGTCAACCCCATGAACGGCAAGAAAGATATGGGCCTCAACCCCACCTATATCCCCTACCTTGACAACGGCCTCAACCTTGTAACGGCCGAAAATGCCAAGTATTTCTACGTTGACGAGTACGCCAAGTCTCTGGGGTATTCAAGCGTTCAGGATATGCTTGCGCCGGGCGTGCCCGTAAGGTAACGCGGGCGTTCGCGGCAAAAGGGGCTGCCCGGGCAGCCCCTTGGGTATTTTTGAGAGCGGTGGGTAATTTGAGCGGACATCTTTTGGAACTGAAGAACATCTCCAAGTCCTTTGGGCCTAACCAGGTCCTTTTCGGCGTGGATTTTACCCTGGACCACGGGGAGATTCACGCGATCATCGGGGAAAACGGCGCGGGCAAGTCGACCATGATGAATATCATAGACGGCCTTTTCGCGCCGGATTCCGGGGAGATATATCTCGAAGGGGAGCCGGCAAAGATAAGCAGCCCCATTGACGCCCAGAAGCTGGGCATCGGCTTTGTGCACCAGGAAATCGCGCTTTGCCAGGACGTGTCGGTGGCCCAGAATATATTCATGGCCCAGGTCCCCATGGATGTGGGGAAAAGGGCCTTTATGAATTACAAGGCCCAGGCAAAGGAGGCCCGCGCCCTGCTTGAACGGCTCGGCAGCGGCTCTATCGATCCCTCCGGCCTGGTGATGAGCCTGACTATTTCAAACCAGCAGATTGTGGAGATTGCCAAGGCCTTGTCCAGGCAGTGCAGGGTGCTGATCCTGGACGAGCCGACGGCGGCCCTGAGCGAGACTGAGGCGAACGCGCTTTACCGGATTATGCGGCAGCTTGCCGGGCAGGGCATAGGGATCATCTATATCAGCCACCGCATGTCGGAAATTTTTGAAAACTGCGATACCGTGTCGGTGCTCCGGGACGGTTCCATGATATCCAAATATAAGGTAAAGGAAGTCGCGTCGGTGCAGCAGCTGGTCAACGATATGGCCGGCCGGGAAATAACGATGCTCTACCCGCAGAAGCGCGGGACCCCCCGGACCGAAGGCGATCAGGCGCTGCTGAATGTGGAAAACCTGACCGACGAGAACGACAGGTTCGCCAATATCAGCTTCAGGCTGTACAAGGGCGAAATCCTCGGATTTGCCGGGCTGATAGGCTCCGGGCGCAGCGAGGCCATGCAGGGGATTACCGGCCTAAGGCGCGTGAAAAGCGGGAAAGTGGAATTCCTCGGGAAGGACATTACCGGCTGGAAACCCGGGAAGGTCTTTTCCCAGGGGCTGCTCTACATGTCCGAGGACCGCAAGCAGACCGGCCTCTTCCTCGATATGGGCATTGCCCCCACTATCAGCGCCATGCACAGGAGCCTGATCGCGAAAAACGGGGTAATACAGGCCGGGGCGGAGAGGGGCCTGGCCAAAAAAATGGTGGGGGATCTGAATGTCAAAGCCTACGGCATAGATCAGTTTGTCATGGATCTTTCCGGCGGCAACCAGCAGAAGGTCTTCCTTGGAAAGCTTTTGGCGAAAAAACCCCGGGTCGTAATACTGGACGAACCCACCCGCGGTATTGACGTAGGGTCCAAGGCGGAAATCCACCGGCTGCTCCGGAACCTGGTTGCCCAGGGCATAGGGGTTATCGTTGTTTCTTCGGAACTCAACGAAATCATCGGCATGTGCGATCGGGTTGAAGTGATGAACGAGGGGCGCCTGGTCGGGGAAGTGGAGGGGGAAGATATTAATACCACCAGTATTATGTATTTTGCCTCGGGCGCTTACCGGATCGACGGCAGCCAAACTGGTAATGGAGCTTCGAATGAATGACAAGGCGGATACGGGAATGGCGGAACGCAAAGCCCGGTTTGATCTGAAAAGGCTGGCTGTTTTCCAGATGAGGGAAATAAACCTGCTTGTAATACTTCTGGTACTGATTACGGGGCTCAGCTTTGCCTCCCCGTACTTTGCCAAATGGGCGAATATTAAAGTCGTGCTGGGCTCCCTTTCGATAGACGGCATTGTCGTCATAGGGATGACCGTCATACTGATCTCGGGCGGCATTGACCTTTCCGTCGGTTCCATGATGTGCCTTTCCATGACCATTATCGCGAAATTTTTTCTGGGGGGCATGAACCCCTGGCTGGCCGCGCTGCTGTCCGTGCTTATCTGCGCCGCCATCGGCGCGTTCATGGGTTTTCTGGTTACCTATGTCCGGCTGAGCCACTTTATCGTTTCCCTGTGTTTTATGGGCATTGCCCGCGGCGTGGTGCACACCCTGACAACAGGGACGCCCATTTCGCTGGTCCGGGTTCTGAGCAACGCGCCCAGGTTCCGCTACCTGGGCCAGGGTCAGATAGGGGGCGTTATGCCCATGACGGTCCTCATCTTTATTGTCATCGCCATAATAGCGGAAGTCGTGGTCAGGAAATCCCTCCTTATGCGCCTGGTTTTCTACACCGGGAGCAATGAAAAAGCCGCCGCCTATTCGGGGATCAACGTCAGGCGCGTCAAGGTACTTACCTGTATGGTCTGCTGCGTATTTTCCGCCATTGCCGGCGTTATCTACGTGAATAAGTTTTCCGGCGTTCCGGTTACCGCGGGGACGGGGCTGGAAATGACCGCCATCGCCTCCGCCGTTATCGGGGGGGTCAGCATGAACGGCGGCAAAGGCTCCATACTCGGCGCTATCCTGGGGCTTTCGCTCATGGCCCTGGTGCAGGACGCCCTGACCCTGTTCAACGTCCCCGCCTTCTGGCAGGAGCTGATACGGTACATCATCGTATTGGGCGCCGTGATAATCGACGCCCTGAGGCAGAATATCGCGGTACGGCGCGCGGAATAATGGCTAAGCGCGTCACCGCTGCCGCGGCGCTGTTCCTGGCTTTCCCGCTCTTGGCGGTATTCTCGGTATTCTCCTGCGCCAAAAGCGGCGTCGCGGTTGTTACGCCCGTTAACAGCTATTCGAAAGAGGACATCCTCAAAAAGGCCGAGGATTACTGCAAAAAATACGGCATGCTGCCCGCCGAGGTAAAAGCGGATCAGGAAATATGGAATCGCCTGATTGACGACGTGGTAAGGGAATTTGTCTACGCGGACCTGAGCCTGGTAAACGCCGGGGAACTCGGCGCGGAAACGGAAATAGAGGTAAGCGAGGAGGATATCCGGGACAAATACAATACCCTGCTTTTATCGCAGAAAAAATATTTTGCCGATAAAAAGGAAATCGTGAGCGCCGCGATAACGTATCCCAGGGATACTATCCTCTATTACCCGGAGGGCCTTAAATGGGTTAAAACCTTTACGGTGCCTTTTGAGAGCGAGGCCCGGGGCCGGGCGGCGATACTCCTCAGCGAGGGCAGGTACGGGGACTACGAAGAACTCGTGGCCGCCGCGGAAAACGCCATGGCCCCGCTAATACAGGAGCTGCGGCAAAAGCTCGCGGGCGGGGCCGGTTTCGATGATTTGGCGGCCGAGTACGGCGCCGCCGGTTACGACAGCGGGGAAAAACTGCTCTACGACGAGGACGGCGATCTTTTCGCGGCCCAGCTTGCCGC
>JAIRRR010000158.1 GCA_031255875.1 Treponema sp. | reverse complement strand
GCCGCCGCTGCCGGACGCTGCCTTGCCCGGGACATCAGCGTCATCGCCGTGGGGCTTGGCACGGAAGAAGGGGGGCCTGTGCCGGAGATGCAGGCTTTCCCGGGCCCCGGCCCGGCCGCCGGGGAAACCGGCGGGCAGGATCTGATAAGCCGGGCCGACCGGGAGGGCCTTCGCCACGCGGCCGCGCGGACAGGGGGCCTCTACATCGACGGAAACGACCCGGCGGCCCCGGCGCTGCTCGCGGAACGCCTCGCGCGGGACAGCGAATCCGCCCTGCGGGAAGCGGGAAACCCCGGCCCGGAAGAGACCGGTTTCCGCCGGGAACCCAAATCCCAAAGACACCTCTTTATCCTCGCGGCCCTGGCCTTCTTCGGCCTTTCAAAACTCCTGGCCTGCGAATTCCGCCGCCCCCCCTTCCCGGGCCTTCTCCCCGGAAACCGGAGGCCCCGCCGTGCGTAGAACCCGCGCCTCCGGCCGCCCGGAAATATGCCCCCTGGTTTCCCGGCTCCTGTTTTTTGCCCTGCCCGCCCTGATTCTCGCCTCATGTTCCGAATTCCCGGGCAAGCTGCGGGTCATAGAAGGCGGCTTCCGTTACGCCGGGGGGCATTACGCCGAGGCGATTGAATCTTACCGGAAGGCCCTTGCCTATTCCGAGGCGGCCCCCTACGCCGAATACGGCCTGGGGGTCATCTACCTTGCCCTGGGCGAGGACGAGGAAGCTTTGGGCCGTTTTGAGGCCGCATCCTTGTCCCTGGAGAGTCTGGAAGATGATGATGATAAAGACGCGGCCGCCGGGCACCGGGAACTCCGCTACCGCATCCACTACAACAGCGCCGTGATCCGTTTCCAGCAGGGGAACTACGCAGGCGCGGCCGCCGGATTCCGAAGGGCGCTGGAGACCGACGGCAGCCGCATCGAGGCCAAGCGCAACCTGGAACTGAGCCTCCTTTCCCTGGATCGCGGCGGCAACGGCGACGCCCTCCCGGCCGGGGAGGGGAACAGCTCCGCAGGCGGGGAGATACTTTTTGATTATATACGCCAAAAGGAACAGGAAAAGTGGAGGAGCAGGGAATGGGCCGAAGGCGAAACCCCGTCCGGGCCGGATTACTAGTAGCCTGTTGCATTTGTGGATTTTTGCGCCATCCGCAACGCAAAAATCCCGATTATCCGGCGTACTGCGGAGTTTGCAGGGTAAAAAATTGCCTCATCGGCGATTTTTTTGGGGTTTTAAGCGCGAAGCGCAACAAACTCCTAGCAGCCTGTTGCATTTGTGGATTTTTTCGGGGATCGGGCGTCAAACGCGACAAATTTCCGGCAAGGGGCGCGGTTTTTGCCGTGGTTCTCGCGCTGTTCCCGGCCCGCCCCGCAGTGCTGGCCGCCCAAACCGGGGGCGGCGCCCTTGGCGTGAGCGTCGAGGCCGAGCCGGTTTTGGGCAAGGCGGGCAGCATTTGGACCTTTACCATTATCGCGGATCACCCCGTCCCCGCCGAAGTCCGGGCGCGGCCCCCGGCCCTGCCTTCGTGCCTGCGCCAGGAACGGGTCCGCGTACTGCCCCGGACGAGCGGCGGCATTAGGCGGACCGTTGTGGAATACGATTTTCTCGTTTTAAGAGAGGAGCCTTTTACCTTGGGATCCTTCGAGCTGGACGTTCCGGGAAAGCGCGGCCTTACCCCGCCGTTCACGGTACGCGCCCCCGGCTCAGGCCCGCAGACGCCGGGCGGGGAAACAGCGGATCCCCGGCTTTTCTGGGCCCTCCCGCAGCCCCGGCCCCCCGCTGCTCCCGGCGGGCAGCCGGACGTTCTCCGCGCCGGCGAGGCGGCCGAAATCGCCCTGCGCTACGAGTACCCGCCCGGCGCTTCCCTGCCCGGGGAGGCCCGCTCCCAAAACGCCGCCGCCTGGTCTTACCGCCCCGCTCCGCCCGTGAACGCCATCCTGGAAATCATCCCCGGCCCGCCGCAAAGCGATTCCCCGGCCGGGCCGGGCCGGGGCGAGTCGGGCGTCCTGCTCCGCCTCAGGCTCATAGCCCTTGAAGGCCGGGCGGTCTCCCTCCCGGAAACCCGCCTCGTCCTTGCCGGTCGCCCCCTGGCTGTCCCGGCCCTGGAAATGGGAGTCAGCGCCAAAAAGGAGTGAGCCACGGCGGGCTTCGCGTAAAAGCCGTTGTTATTTCAGGGACACCTTCAGTAGTAGTACCATTTTTCCCGGAGCGGGCCGCGGGGGGCGGCCAGCTTGCAGACCAGCAGGTCCATCAGCACGGATTCGAAGGCGGCCCCGGTCGAGCGTATGCGGAAGTCGTACTCGGCGGCCAGGGCCAGGCAGCGGCCGGGGTCGAGGCCCTGTTCCAGGGCGGCGGCGTAATCTTTCCTGGCCTTGGAAGAGGCCAGCCCTATTTTCTTGAATTCGAATTCGTCGTTTATGCCGGATTCCCTGAGCCGGCGGTAGTCCCGCAGCTTCCGGAAGCATCCGGCAAGCCCGGCTATAATCATGTAGCTCGATTGCTTCGCGGCAAGAAGGGTGCGCAGGATTTCTATGCCCCGGGTAAGATCGCCGGAGGCTATTTTGGAAAAAAGCGTGAAGACCGACTCTTCCCGGGTATGGGAAAGCCACTTTTCCACATCGGCGGCGTCTATGGGCCGCTCCTTTCCCAGGAAAAGCATGAGGTGGGAACATTCCCGGCGCAGCGCGTCGGTGTTGTTTTCCACCAGTTCCAGCACGGCGCCGATCCCCTCGGGGCTAATGCGGAAGCCTTCCCGCTTAAAGTAGTTCTCCACCCATTCGGCCTTGCGGTTCTCGAAAAGCTCCCAGAATATGCGCTTGTCTTTCGGGTCCGCCGCCTTTTCCAGGCGGCTGTCAAGCTTGATGTCTTCGGAAACAAGCACCAGAACCGTATCGTCCTGGGGGGCTTCTATATAGGAGGCCAGCAGATCCACGTCCTCCCTTTTCCGGGCGGATTCGGCGCTTTTAAGGGCTTCGGCGTTTTTAATGAGGACGAGCCGGGCGTCGGAAAACAGGGAACCGTTCCGCAGCACGGCCACCATGTCGGTAACCGGCGTCTCCCCGGCGTAGAAGGACAGGGTTTCGACCGCCGCCTCGCCCGCCTTCCCGCCAAGCCGGCGCTTTAGATCGGCGATAGCGTCCTGCTTTTCGCCTATTTCAGGGCCTAGGTAGAGGTAGGAGCGGCCTTTTGCCATTTTCAGTAAGAGCGGATGATCTGCGTCAGCCGGCCCAGGAGGCGTACATCCTGGCTGTATATGGGTTTGTATTTTTCGTTTTCGGGCTGGAGCCTGATCCGGGCCTTTTCCCTGTAGTAGCGTTTCAGGGTTGTGGCGTCGTTCAGCATGGCCACCACAATTTGGCCGTTTTCCGCAGTTTCCCGCTGCTCGATAATCGCCATGTCGCCGTCCAGAATCCCGGCATTTTCCATGGAATCCCCCTTCACCCTCAGGGCGAAGTACTGGCTCCCCTTCCTGAGCGCGGATCTGTCCACCGGGATAGAGCCGTCCCAGTTCTCCTCGGCAAGTATGGGAATGCCTGCGGCGACAGGGCCCAGGATTGGAATTCTAACGCTGCCCCCCTTCTCCTCTTCATCGCGCTTTATGACCGCCAGTGTCCGGGAACGCTTGTCGTTCTTGACATAGCCCTTCTTTTTCAGGGCCGTTACATGGTCGTGGGCGCCTTTGATGGAAATTTCAAAGTTATCCGCGATTTCACGGATCGTGGGCGGGTAGGTATGGGAATCGATATAGCCGGTGATGAATGTCAAAACTTCCCGCTGCCTGTCGGTCAGCTCTTTCATCGTTCTGTCCTTATGCCGTATTTTCGCAGCTTTGCGTGGAGATTGCTGGGGAACATTCCGATAGCTTCGGCTGTCCGGGATATTACCCCGTCATTTCTGGCAAGCTGGAATTCCAGATATTGTTTTTCAAATGACCCTTTCGCGTCAGTATA
>JAIRRR010000020.1 GCA_031255875.1 Treponema sp. | reverse complement strand
GCCGTAAAACACAACACCCCCTGCGGCATAGGCCAGGGCGCCACCCTGGGCGAGGCCTATGACAAAGCCTACGCCTGCGACCCGGTCTCCATTTTCGGCGGCATAGTCGCCTGCAACGCTGCCGTCGATCCCGATACCGCCTCGAAGCTGGCCGGGCTTTTCCTTGAGATAGTCATAGCCCCGGACTTTGATCCCCGGGCGCTTGAAATACTCAGGGAAAAGAAGGGCCTGAGAATCATCCGGTCGCAGAAAGCGCCCCGGGAGAAACACGAGTACACCGCCGTAGACGGCGGCCTTCTGGCGCAGGAATCCGACCGCAGGCTCCTCGAAAAATGGGAACTCGTTACAAAAGCCGCGCCCGCGCCCGCAGACATTCCGGAAATGCTATTCGTCATGAGGGCTGCGGCCTATGTCAAGTCCAACGCCGTTGTGGTGGTAAAGAACCTGGCCGCCGTCGGCATAGGCGGCGGGGAAACCAACCGCGTCTGGGCTGCCGAACTTGCCCTGGGCCGCGCCGCCAGGAATACCGCCGCCCTCGCGGAAGCGGGAAAAGGCGACGGCAGCCCGGCCCGGGTACTCGCGTCGGATGCCTTCTTCCCCTTCCCCGACGTGGTAGAGGCGGCCTCGAAGGCCGGTATAAGAACCATCGTCCAGCCGGGCGGCTCCCTGAACGACAAAGCCTCGATAGAAGCCGCCGACCGCCTGGGAATCGCCATGGTCTTTACCGGAACGCGGCATTTCAAACATTAGGCGCGATTCCGCAGCGGAAAGAACAATGCCGGGCATGAAAAAAACGCCGCCTTATACCCTTGTTTTCGAGGACCCGCGCCTTATCGCGGTAAACAAGGCCCCGGGCATTTCCGTCGGGGGCGACCGCTGGGACGAGGGGAGGGAACGGCTCGACAGGCTGCTCGAACAGGGCGGCGGCAAGGTTTTCACGGTCCACCGTATCGACCGGGATACGTCGGGCCTTGTCCTCTTCGCCAGGGACGAAACAACGCACCGGGAGCTTTCCCTTGCCTTTGAGAAGCGCCTGGTAAAAAAAGAATACCTCGCCGTGGTTCACGGCCGCCCTTCCTGGTCCGAAACCGCCTGCGATCTGCCCCTGGTCCCTGACGGCGACAAGCTGCACCGTACCATAATCGACAAATACCGGGGCAAAAGTTCCCTTACCCGTTTCCGGAGACTCCTTTGCGCGGGAAACTACAGCCTCCTCGAAGCCCGGCCCGAAACCGGGCGGACCCACCAGATCCGCGTCCACCTCGCGGCCCTCGGCTTCCCGGTCGTATGCGATCCCCTCTACGGCCGTTCCGCAGGGCGCAGCATTGAAAAGGGGGTTTTTTTGTCATCGTTCAAGAAGGGCTGGCGGGGGGATTCCCTGGAGGAAAAACCCCTGCTTAACCGCCTCGGCCTTCACGCGGCCAGCCTGGCCTTCAGCATAAACGGGGCAGAATTACTGTTACAGGCCCCCCTGTGCCGGGACATGAACGCGCTCACCGGCCAGATGAAGAAGAACGCCTCCGGCCTCCCGCGTTAGCCAGGCCGGCATGGGCTTGCCCGCCGCTTCCGCGAAGGTCCGTTCCCCGGCCCGGATTTTTACGCCAGATCTTTTATATACGAAGCCAGCTTTTCCGTCCGCTTCCGGCTCTCCTCCAGTTTCACCCGCTGTTCCGCCACCAGATCAGGCGGCGCGTTCCTGACAAAATTTTCATTCGCGAGCTTTGCCTCAAGGGAGGCGATGAATTTGCCGTCCTTCTCGATTTCCCTGGCGAACTTCTGCTTCAGCGCCGCCAGATCCGCCGCTTCGGCTATAAAGACAAACGCCTCGAAGCCCGATCCCACAAGGCCGATAGACCCCCGGGGCCTTGCGAAGCCCGGCGCGGCGGCATCTCCAAAGGCCCCTATTTCCAGGTCCCCGATGCCGGCGAGCAGCTTTACCAGCGCCGCGTTTTCCCGCAGAAACGCCTCCCGGCGCCCCGGCGCAAGGCCGCCCTTGGGCGCGGGGCCGCCGCTTACCCGCACGAGCAGGCGCAGCTTTTTTTCCGCAGGGATAGTACATTCGCTGCGCAGGGTCCTTACCATGCGCACCAGTTCCCGGATAAAGCCGAAGTCCGCCTCGGCCCCCGCGTCGGTTTCCCGCCGCCCGGGGTAGCTCTGGGTAATGAGCGGCCCCGCGCCGCCGCCCGCCCTGATTTCCGCGGGCAGCTTGCCGTATATCTCCTCGGTAACAAAGGGGAGCAGCGGGTGGAGGAGGCGCAGGGATTCGGCAAGCACGTCCAGGAGCACCGTAACGGCCCGGTCCTTTTCGGCCCCGTCCCCCTCCTTAAGGGAAAGTTTCGTGGCCTCCACATACCAGTCGCAGAAATCGTTCCAAAAGAATTCGTAGGCCGTCTGGGCGGCATCGTTGTAACGGTAGGAGAGAAAGGCGCCGGTAATGATCCCGGCGGCTTCCCCCAGGCGGGAATAGATCCACTTGTCAACGGGGAGCAGCGCCGGGTCTTTCACCAGGGCGCGGCCCTCCAGGTTCATCAGTATGTAGCGGCTCGCGTTCCACACTTTGTTGGCGAACCGGGACCCCATTTTGACAGAATCCTTGTCAATCAGAATATCCTGCCCCTGGGCGCACATAAAGGCCAGGGTAAAGCGCAGGGCGTCGGCCCCGAATTCGTCCACCAGTTCCAGCGGGTCAAGGCCGTTCCCAAGGCTCTTGCTCATCTTGCGGCCCTGCTTGTCCCGGAGCAGCCCGGTAATGTAAATGTCCCGGAACGGCGCCTTGCCGGTAAACTCAAGGCCCGCCATAATCATCCGGGCAACCCAGAAAAAGATAATATCGTAGCCGGTCACCAGCGCCGTGGTCGGGTAAAACGCGGCAAGGTCGTCGGTTTTGCTGTCAGCCGATTCCCAGCCCAGGGTGCTGAAAGGCCAGAGCCAGCTTGAAAACCAGGTGTCAAGCACATCCGGATCCTGCACGATACCTCCCGAACCGCAGGACGGGCACGAGGAAAGATCCTCGCGGGA
>JAIRRR010000149.1 GCA_031255875.1 Treponema sp. | reverse complement strand
GTTGATATTTTTATCACCTGTGTTACGCCGATGGACAAGCACGGCTTCTTTACCACCGGGCCTATGGCCATGTCGAGCCGGGACCTGGTCGGCCGCGCGGATCTCAGGATACTGGAGATCAACGAAAGCCTCCCGCGCACCTTCGGGGACACGTACATCCACGTAAGCGAAGCGGATTTTATTTACCAGGGCGACAACAGCCTGGAGTGCCTGAAGCCCAGGGAGGCAACGGAAACAGACAGGGTGATAGGGAAATACGTTGCCGGGATGATAGAGGACGGGTCTACGATCCAGCTGGGCATAGGCGGTATCCCGGATGCCGTTGCGGCCGAGCTGATGGACAAGCACGACCTGGGCGTGCATACCGAGATGCTGGGCGACGGCCTGGTAAAGCTCTGCGAAGCCGGCGTTGTAACGAACAAAAGAAAAACTTACCTTCCGGGCAGGATGGTCACCACTTTCACCTACGGGAGCAGGGAGACGTACCAATTCCTCGACGACAATATAGGCGTGCTGCATCTGACCGTCTCCCGCGCCAACTCCCCCTTTGAAATCGCGAAAAACGACAAGATGATCTCGGTAAACAGCACGCTCCAGATCGATTTGATGGGGCAGTGCGCCTCCGAAGCCATAGGGCCGCTACAGCTCAGCGGGATCGGCGGGCAGACGGATACCGCGGCGGGCGCCAAGATGTCGAGGGGCGGCAAGTCGATCATCGCCCTGCACTCAACCGCGATGGTAAAGAACAGGGACGGCGGGAAAGAGCGGGTTTCAAAGATTGTCTGCACCCACCCGGCGGGGACCGTTATCTCGCTCCTCCGCGCGGACGTGGATTATGTGGTGACCGAATTCGGCGTGGCCTCGCTGCGCGGCGCTTCTTCGCGGGAAAGGGCCTCTTCCCTGATAAACATAGCCCACCCGGACTACCGGGAAGAACTCCGCAGCGAGGCGAAACGCGCCTTCCTGCTGTAGCCGGCGCCCCGCCGGCGACGGCGGGCCGGGCCCAGGCTGAAAGCGCCTAAGCGATAGCTGATCGGAAACCGGAGTTTCCGATCAGCTTTATATACAGGGAAAAAGAACGCACCACAGGGGAGCAGCATATTGGAACCGGCAATATTCGTCGAGCCAAAATCAGCCGACGCGGCTTTTCACTTTTCGGCGGAAGAGTACCTTTCCCGATGTTTTTCGGAAAACAGAAATGTCTATATGATCTGGCAGGCCGAAAACTGCGCAATGCTCGGCAGAAACCAGATAGCCCACGCGGAAGTCGATGTAGCCAAAGCCGGAAAGCTGGGCGTCCGGCTGGTACGCCGCTCAAGCGGCGGGGGCACCATCTTTACGGATATGGGGACCCTGCTCATCTCGGCCATTACCGCTTTCAGGGAAGGCGACGACGCGAAACAATTGCTCGGCATGCTCGCGGACCCGCTGGTAAGCGCCATAAACAGATTCGGCGTCAAGGCGTATACCTACAGCCGGAACGACATATTTGTCGAAGGCAAAAAAATATCCGGCATGGCGCAGTACATCAAGCGCGGGGTATTAGTCAGCCATTGCTCGCTCCTGTTCGACACGGACCTCGACCGGCTTGCGGCCGTGCTTCGCACGGACATGGGCAAGATAGTATCCAAGGCGCTGGTTTCCACGCGCAGCCACGTCGCGAATCTGTCGGAGTACATGCCCGCATCCCGCACGACGGGCGAATTCAAGGATATGCTCAAGGCGAGTTTTTTTGAGGAACTGGACCTTGAAGAGTACGAACTGACAGAAGAAGATATCAAAAAAATACACGAGATCCGCCTGCAAAAATACGCGAACAACGAGTGGAACATAGGTTCTGAGCCGCGCTTTTCCTACAGCAACGGCAGGCGCTTTCCCGGCGGGAAAGTGGAAGCGCGTATATACGCCGAGCGCGGCCTCATAAAAAACTGCTCGCTAAGCGGCGATTTTTTGGCACTCTTGCCCGTACGCGAACTTGAGAAACGAATCGAGGGCCTGCCGTACCGTATCGATGCCGTAAGGGAATCGCTTGGATCGGTCGATCTCAAGCCGTACCTAGGCGCTATTACGGCGGAAGAGCTGCTCTCCTGCATATTCGATTAGAGGGGGGTTTTATGGGCGAAGCGCAGCAAACTCCTGGATAATTTTTCTCGCGGCGTGTATTATAGGTTAAGGGTATTGTTTATGGATATGCAAACAAAGGCCAAGCCGGCCTGGCTTAAAAAAAAACACATTGTCGATCCCAATCAGGATTTTGTGGAAAGGATACTGAAGGATCTTTCGCTCAACACAGTGTGCAGGGAGGCGATGTGCCCGAACTACATGGAATGTTTTGCCCGTAAAACGGCCACTTTCCTGATCCTGGGGAAAAACTGTACGCGGAACTGCGCTTTTTGCAATCTCACGCACAACGATCCCCTGCCGGCGGACCCGGAAGAGCCCGTGCGCGTCGGAAAGGCGGCCGCCGGCCTGGGCCTCCGGTACGTGGTGGTAACTTCCGTAACCAGGGACGACATGAGCGACGGCGGGGCGGGGCAGTTTGCCGCCACGGTCAGGGAAATACGGAAGGCGTGCCCCGGCGCCGCGGTGGAGACGCTCATCCCGGATTTCCAGGGGAAAGGGCCCGCGCTCGCCGCGGTGGCGGATTCCGGCCCCGATGTCATAAGCCACAACATCGAAACCGTCAAATACCTGTACAGCCAGGTAAGGCCCCAGGCGGACTACCGGAGGTCCCTGGGCGTGATAAAAAGTATCGGCAGGCTGGACCTGCGTATCCGCGCCAAAAGCGGGATTATGGTGGGCCTCGGCGAAAGCAGGGAACAGGTCCTGGAGCTTTTCGGGGATCTGCGTACGGCCGGCTGTTCGATACTGACCATCGGCCAGTACCTTGCGCCTTCAAAAAAACATTACCCGGTCAAAGAATTCGTAAAACCGGAAGTGTTTGACGAGTACAAACAAATAGCGGCGGGCATGGGGTTTGAATACGTGGCATCGTCCCCGTTTGTCAGAAGCTCGTACCATGCAGGCGAAGCGCTGGGGCTTTAAGCGTTTAAGCGAAGCGCAGCAAACTGCTTGGCTATGGGCAAGCGCGTATACCCCAGGGGCAGCTCATTCCATTCTGCGGAATTGCGGGCTTACCCCGTATTCGGCCGAGTAGAATTCCTCGCGGCCCGCGAATCTCTGCTTCGATTTGGCTTCGCGGCGCTTCCCTTACAGACATCTCTTTAAGGTAATCACCCTGCCGGAACTTCCCTTTTTCCGGTTTTTGTGGCATACTTAACCAGTGGCATACTTAAAGAATGGAGGCATTGAAAATCTATGAAAAAACTGGCGGTAACCGACAAGTCTGCCTGTATGACTTGCAGGACCTGCGAGCTGGCCTGCGCCAACGCGTTTTACAAGAACGACGACATCAGGCTTTCGTGTATTCAGATTGGGGAAAAGGAGGGCAAGCCCTCTATCGCGCTTTGCGTCCAGTGCGGCAAATGCGCCAAAGCCTGCGAGTCCGGGGCAATCACCCAGAACAACAGCGGGGTCTACATGATCAGCAAGAAGGCCTGCGTGAACTGCGGCAAATGCATCGAGGCCTGCCCCTTTAAGGTGATGGTCCGCGCGGAAGGCGCCGCAAACCCGAGCAAGTGCATAGCCTGCGGGATCTGCGCCAAGGCATGCCCCCAGCAAATACTCACCGTAAAAGAGGCTTCCTAGGAAAGCCGGTATAACAAGGAACGGGGCGTGGTTATGGTAGAATTGATCAGCAACGGAGTCTGGCTTCTCAACGGCCGGGAGGCGGTGGAAGACACGCCGGAAAATTCCGGCCTTCTTACAAAACGCCTGGGCGCGGACAGGGTAAAAAAACCGGCGCGGGAAGGGACAATAACCCACGGCATTCTCGCCTCCCATAACCAGGGGAAGGACGGGAAAAAACTCGGGCTGAAATTCGACGCCCTGGCCTCGCACGACATCACCTTCGTCAGCATTATCCAGACAGCCCGGGCCTGCGGGCTGGAGCGCTTCCCGCTGCCCTATGTCCTTACCAACTGCCACAATTCCCTCTGCGCGGTGGGCGGCACGATCAACGAGGACGACCATCTGTTCGGCCTTTCCGCTGCGGAAAAGTACGGCGGCATCTGGGTGCCCGCGCATCTGGCGGTCATCCACTCGTATATGCGGGAGGCCTGGGCGGGCTGCGGCAGGATGATCCTCGGCAGCGACAGCCACACCCGCTACGGCGCCCTGGGGACCCTGGGGGTCGGGGAAGGGGGCGGCGAGCTGGTAAAGCAGCTTCTGGGCGAAACCTACGACATCGACTACCCGGCCGTGGTGGGCGTTTACCTGAGCGGGAAGCCCGGAAACGGGGTCGGCCCCCAGGACGTGGCCCTCGCGCTTATCCGCGCGGTGTTCGGGAACGGCTTTGTAAAAAACGCGGTCCTGGAATTCACCGGCGAAGGGATCGCGTCCCTTTCGGCCGAATTCCGCTCGGGCATCGACGTCATGACCACGGAAACCGCCTGCTGGTCCTCGATCTGGGAAACCGACGAAACAATCCGGGATTATCTTGCCCTGCACAAACGCGCCTCCGATTACCGGGCCCTGCGCCCGGCGGATGTCGCGTATTACGACAGGTTCGTCAAGATCGACCTTTCCCGGATAAAGCCCATGATCGCCCTCCCCTTCCACCCCAGCAACGCCTACGAAATCGATGCGCTGGCGGAAAATCCCGGCGACATACTCAGGCAGGTCGAGAAGAACGCGGCGGAACTTTTTGAAAACCGGAACCTCGAATTCACCCTTACCGATAAAATCGACGAAAAGGGCAGGATCCGCGCCGACCAGGGGATCATCGCGGGCTGCGCCGGGGGAAGCTACGAGAATATCATGGCGGCCGCCGCCATCCTCGAACAGTCGCCGGAAAACGCCGCCGCCGCGCCCGGAGCTTTCTCCCTCTCGGTGTACCCCGGAAGCCAGCCCGTGCTGCTGGAGCTTATCCGGAACGGCGCCGCAGGCAGCCTCGTCTCGCGCGGGGCGATACTCCGCAGCGCCTTCTGCGGCCCCTGCTTCGGCGCCGGGGACGTGCCCGCGAACAACGGCTTCTCCGTCCGGCACAGCACCCGGAATTTCCCCAACCGCGAAGGCGCCCGCCCGGCCGACGGCCAAACCGCCTCCGTCGCCCTGATGGACGCCCGGAGCGTCGCCGCCACCCTGGCGTGCGGCGGGTTCCTCACCTCGGCGGCCCGGTTTTCCGTGCCCGGGGAATTCCCGCCCTACCATTACGACGACAGCCCGTACAGCGCCCGGGTCTTCAACGGGACCGCGCGGCCCAGGAAAGCTGCGGCCCTGCGTTACGGCCCCGGCATAACGGACTGGCCCGAAATGGAGAATCTGGGCGAGCACCTGCTCCTCGGAATCGCCTCGTTCATTACCGATCCGGTAACCACCACCGACGAAATCATCCCCTCGGGCGAAACCGCGTCCTACCGCTCGAACCCCGTAGGGCTCGCGGAATTCACCCTCTCGCGCAAGGATCCCTCCTACGTAGGCCGGGCCAAGACACTGCGTGAGGCCGAAGCCCTGCGCGTCAGGCTCGCGCAGGGAGGCTTCCCGGCAGAGGGGAACGCCTTCCCGGAATTCGCCCCGCTTCCCGAGCTTTCCCCGCTTTTCCAGGAGCTTTTACGGCTCAAGGCAATGGGCCCGGCCGAACTCGGGGAAATGAGAATCGGGTCGGTGATTTACGCGCTCAGGCCCGGGGACGGCAGCGCCCGGGAGCAGGCGGCAAGCTGCCAGCGGGTCCTGGGGGGCCTCGCCAACTTCGCCCTGGAATACGCCACCAAACGTTACCGCAGCAACCTTATCAACTGGGGCATACTTCCCTTCATCCTGGACGGGGAGCCGGCCTTCAAGAACGGCGATTACATCTTCATACCCCGGATCAGAACCACGCTGGCAAAAGGCGGGGAAACCCTCGACGCCCTCATCATCCGGCCGGTATCCCCCGGTAACAGCGGGCCCGCATTTGCCACCCTTCCGTTCGCCCTAAAGACGCCCGTCCTGACCCCGGCCGAAAGGGAAATAGTCCTCGCGGGCAGCCTGATAAACTACAACAAGGCAAAACTGCGGGAGACAGCGGACGGCGCGCAGGGCCGTAGCGGAGTATAAGAAACAGGAGGGGGGCCTGTTACCGCGCGGCGGCAGGCAGGCATGGCAGGCCGCCGTCCGGCCCCCCTACACTCCAGCCTTGCCCCGCATCGATGTGGAGTTTTACGACAAGCCGCTCCGGCGGCTTGCCGCAAAACTCCGAAAAGACTTGCGGAGGGCCTGCGGCCCGGAGCAAGTCTTCCGCTACCCCCCATGTGGTGAATCAATAGTCTGGGGGGTTCGCCAGGTTACCTATGCGCAAACAACGCGCTCGCCGGCTCGCGCGTCCTATGGGGAAGGCCGCCCTCTTGTAAAACCGGAACTTGGATTTCCGTTGCTTTCGTGATATTCTGGACTATATGCGGTTTAAATGCGTTGTTTTTGATCTCGACGGGACACTGGTAAACACCCTGGCGGATATTGCCCTTGCCATGAACACCGCCCTTT
>JAIRRR010000298.1 GCA_031255875.1 Treponema sp. | reverse complement strand
GTCTGTCCACAAAGTCGGTTACTTTGCGGACAGACCTTGCATTTTCTCGCCCAAGGGCTGCGAAAATGCGGTTTTCAAGGGTGTCTGTCCATAATGTGTCTACATTATGGACAGACTCTATTTAGTACCTGGGCCTGTTTCAAAACCGGCCGGCGGAAAGGCAAGGGCAGGGAGGAAAGGTACGGTAACGGGCGCCTCTCCTCATTGATACGAAGATAGCATGAGCCCGCAATTTTTATCAACCGTGTTCCGGACACTGGCCCCGGAGGTATTCCATCTGCCGCGCGAGGCTTTCCGCGTGTTCTTCCCTGGTTTTGGATATAAGTTCCAGCACCAGGTATTCGGGGCTGATTCTGTCGATAAGGCCGGCGACGCCGGGGTGCAGGAACGGCTCGTGGCTGTCGATCCGGTAGATATGCTGATGGATGTCCCCGAAGCGCCTGAAATAATCTTCCTCGACGGGGAACGGGTTTTTGAGAATGCCTTCAACATATTCTCCGCTCAGGCTTTGATGCAGATGGACGCCTTTTATAAAGGAAATGTCGCCGTAAAGATCCAGTATGCTGTGGACGTAGGCCAGCGCCTTGTCAAGGGTTTTGAGGGCGGTGTTTGTGTGGAGGAGATGCCCTATGTCGAACATGACGCCGGTGTTTTTATATTCTATCCCCCGGAGGAGTCGGAATGTCAGATCCGGCCGGGTAAGGCGCAGCCCGGGCCACCAGAGGTTTTCAAAGAGCAGAAGCGCCCCTCCCGGTATTTCCGGCGTGATACGGTTTACCAGCTCGACGGAGGCATCAATGACCTCCTCGTCGGTATAACGGTAGCGGCGATGCACGCTCTCCCGGGTCGAAGCGTCGGAAATATGAAACACCAGGTATTCCGGCAAAAGCCCGGCGGCAAAGGACAGGTTCTTTCCGTAGGCTTTAAGGAGGGTCTCCCCGGTGTCCCCGCCGTACACTTCGCGGCAGACATCCCAGCTGCCGTATTCGTCGAGGATTGCCGCCTCGTCCCCGCGCCAAAGGCGGACCCAGCAGGGAAAGAAAGCGAGATGCACTCCCGTCACATCGTCTTCGCGGATAATATCCTGGGATTCTACGGACCCTTCCATTACCTCGACGCCGTCCAGTCCGAAGCTGCGGTAAAAATGTTTTAGATCCAGGTTGTCCCTGTACCGGGGAATGTCGAAATGGCTGGTTGTAATATTCATAAGTTTTTTCATTCGGCGCTTCTTCCGTTATATTGACGACAGCGCGTCTTCGATCCCGGCAAGCTGCTCCCGCCAGAGGGGGATATTCTCATCGTTGATAATCTCAACGGCGCCTCCCTGTATGGCGCCTTTGCTTTCTATCCCCCCTTCGATGTTCCCTTCTATGGCAAGATAATTTGTTTTTAGTTTTTCCAGCACCCGCGCGTCCCCGTCCCACTTGCCTCTGGAATTGAGTTCCAAAAGGCGGCGCGCCATTTCTTCGGCGGCAAAGCGGTTGTTTTCCATAAGCCAGTTCCGCGTAAACTCGTCGTTGAGGTAAAATTCGGCAAGGGCGTCAAGGACGCTGCTGTCAAAACAGCCGCAGACGCACTGCGCGGAAAACGCGCTTTGGGTCAGCATCATTATCTCCGCCGCGCCGCTGTACCCCCGTTCCATAGCGCTGTCTTTCCAGAATTCGTTTAAAAGGGTGTCTTCCAGGGCGCTGTTAATCGCGGCCCGCAGGGATTCTGTTTTTACCGGTTCTTTCCTTTCGCTTTTTGCCTGGTACTGGCGTATGTTTTTTCCGCCGTAGTATTTTGCCGCCAGGCGGAACCCGCCCTGGATCTGGGTGCTGAAATCACAGGACAGAGGGGTCTGGCGGCGGGACTGGGTAACGTCGCAGGAAAGATCCGCTTCCCGTACATTCAGAATAAATTCGCGGATGCTTTTCCTGCCCTCCAGGTTTTTCCCGTAGGCAAAGGCGGAGTTCTGCACGAAATATTTTGCCAGGTCCTTTTCGTCCTTCCACGCGCTTGCCAGAAGGGCCAGGTCAAGGCCCGCGCCGTAAGTCCCCGGCGGGTCGCCGAAAATGCGGATCGCCGCGTTCCGGTACGGATCTTCCCCGCAGCTCTCCCCGGCGTTCGGACCGCAGGCGGCATAGGCGCGGGCGTGCTTGGCGATGTAATTATCCGCGTCAGGTTCCTCCAGGCCCGCCGCAATGAGCGCCGCCTGATCCATAAGTTCCACCGCTTCGGGATAGGTATCCCGTAATACCCCGGATATGCGGACCGTAACATCGATCCGCGGCCGGCCAAGCTCGGCAAGGGTTATTGTTTCAAGACCGCTTACCTTGCCCTGGCTGTCCCAAAGGGGCCTTATTCCCAGGAGGTACAGGAACTGCGAAAGCTGCTCGCCCCCGGTACGGCTGATATCAAGCGATATCATGTTCATGGCGACTTTTTCCGGGAGGCGCCCCTCGTCGGCAAGGTAGGAATCCAGAAGCTGCCGGGCCAGTTCCCTGCCCCGCTCCCAGGCAATTCGGGAGGGCGCGCGGCCGCTCTGCTCCCCCGTCATGTTGCGCCCGGTGGGGAGTATGCCGACGCCGTTGGTGTCGGGCATGCCGCTTTCCCCGGAGGGGATATAGCCCCCGGAGAGGGCGCGGATCAGCATATCCATTTCCTCGCCCGCCCGGAGCAGGCCCGAGCTTATTTTTTCCGCCATGGCCGCGCCTTCCGCCGATTCTTCGGGGATACCGGCCGCGCCGAGGGTTTCCCCGATATAGCGCCCGGTTTCTTCCCTGTCCGGAATTTTGCCGAATACATGGGCCGATCGTATCTGCTGCCCCCGGTCCGCCCGGTTTACGGCATCGGAAATTTCTGAAAGCCCCCGGCGGAAATCTTCTGCCCTTTCCATTATCCGCGAGGCGGCGGGTATGCCGGTAACAAGGCGGCTGATGTCCCGCTCCAGCGTTTCCGCCTGGCCGCTGCCCAGATCCTTTGCCCGGGAATAGGCCGCGATAAGCTCCGAAAGGCGCCGCGATTCTTTGCCGGCCCCGGCGCTGGCCGGGGGCAGATGATCGATTATTACCGCCTGGGCGCGCCGCTTGGCGATGAGCGCCTCGGTAGTGACTCCGGCGTTGTAGATGTACAGTTCCGGCAGGGAACCGAGGACTGCGTGGGGCCAGCAAAGTTCTGAAAGCGCGTTGGTTTTTCCCGGGAGCAGTTCCAGGCTCCCCTTGGTCCCTATTTCCACGCAGGCGTCGGCCTTGAGCGTGCGTTCAATGTACCGATAGGAGGCCAGGTACTGGTGCGGGGGAGGGCAGGCGGGATCGTGGAGGATCTTGCAGACCTCGCCGGTACATTTTGCGCCGTAGCATCCGCGCTTGGGCTGCACCATTACGGTGATATTGCCGAATTGCAGGCCGGTAATGATAATGTCGTCTCCAATAACCATCCCTTCTCCCGGAGGCGGCCCCCAGACTCTTTCCATCTGATCCCTGAGTCCTTCCGGCAGCGCCCGGTAGTAGTTTTCGTATTCCCCTTTTACCGGCATGCGGTAAACGCAGCCCCCGGCTTCGGCGATATCCTCCGCCGCAGTCCAGCGAAAATCGGAGACGGCTTTTTTTTCCATAATCCGCGCAAGAAGCGCCGGGCCGTCATGCGGAATCTCTTCCGTGGTATAGCCTTCGCGTTTCAAACGGCGCAGTATCTCTACCGCAGATTCAAAAGGCTCAAGCCCGAAGGCGCAGCCGATTGTTGCTTCCGCGCCGTTGCAGACCGCGTTGTGCAGCATGAGCGCCAGTCTTTTTTCGGAATTCGGCTTTTTCCGCAGGGCAATCAGCCTGGCCGCCCGCCGGGCAAGGAATTCGATACGCTCGGGGACAGGCTCGTTGCGGCCGCCCTCTTCGGCGGCAGCGGCGGCCAGGACCGGCTCAATCATCCCGGACATTTCGGGAGCGATAAGGGCCATGGGCATATCGGCGGAAAGGGGCGCATTGCGTTCCCGCCACGCTTTCCGGGTAAGGCAGAAGGCCTGTACCGGGGCCAGCACGGGGACGCCCAGCGCCTCGAATTCCAGAACTGATTGTTCGGCTATGCTGCGGCCCTCTTCTGCCCTGACGGGGAATACCTGGAAATTAACGAGCAGCTCGATTTGTACTTTTCCGTTTATAGTAAAAAAAGTTTTTACCATTTCCCGGAAAGTCCTGGACTTTTCATCGGAGCTTGAAAAAACCGGAATGACCCCGACGCCTTCTTTTTCCAGGGCGGCCGCGAGAAGGCGGAAAACTTCGAGATCTTCCTGGACCCAGTTATACCGGTACAGGTATATCCCCGCGTAACCCAAAGGCGGCGGCCCGCCGGGGTAATTTTCTTTAAGGTACTGTTCCGGCGTTTCGTATACCTTAAAGGGATCGCCTTTAAGGCTGAAAAGGCCCGAAAAGGGCATTTCCCGGGGGGGCGGTATTCCGGCGCTTTCCCCGCCCGGAGGGGTATCTTCAAGCAGATGCAGCCTGATATAAAGCCCCGCGTTGCGGACATTTTCGCTCCCCCCGAAGACAAGGTAGCGGTTGATATTTTCGAGCTGTTCGGCGGTAACCGTGGAGACCCCCAGGAGAATAGCCTCCGGCCCCACGGGGACGACAAGCGCCTCCCGGGGCAAATTCCGGAGGAACCCTTCCACTTCGGAGTCCATGGTATGATGGCGGAACAGGATAGCCGTGCGCGATTCCCCCGCCATTGCGGCGAAGGACGCGGAAAGTTCCGCGCCGGGTTTTGCCGGCTTTCCTTCCATGGCGTCCCGCCTGATATAGTTTTGCGCGTAGCTTTCTACGGTAATTTCCGTTTGGGGAAAAAGCTCCCGCCAGATTCGGTATTCGCCGTCGCAGTCAATACAGATTATATTCATAATTTTACCCCTTCCTGCGCCGCTTCTTCTTCCCGGAGGAGGAAGGCCAGGCCGTCCTCAAGGGCGGCAGTCATAACATCGATACAGCTGTCGGCATTAGCGGGCAATTCCCCGGCACGGAAAGCCCCGCCGGGCATGCCCATGAGCCGGAGCAGTTCCGCGCCCGCGCAAAACGCCTCGGCAGGGCCGATAAGGCCCCACATAAGCTCGTCCAGAAGATGCGCGTACAGCGCCGTATAGGTCAGGGGCATATCCCGGCAGGACAGCTTTTCCGCCAGGGCGGCGAAGCGGGCCCGCCGCAGGCCTTCCGCTTCTTCCCCCCGTGCTTTTTCCCAAAGGGAATCGCAGGTAATGCCGAAACGGCTTAGGCGGCGCAGTACGTTGTGCTGGGACTTCGCGCAGAGCCCGCTCTGCAAAAAGAGCGCCTCTTTGACTGCGGCCGTTACGGAGCGTCCGATAAGCTCTCCCAGTTTGTTGTGCTTTCCCGCATCGGTAAGCAGGATCGCCGAATCCATATTGGCGGCAAGTATGCTGCCGTCGGTGCCGGAGCCGGTGGCAAGCCCCCGGGAATACCTGCTCGGGGCGGCCAGTTCCTGGAGGGCAGCGGTTTTCGCCTCGGTACAGGTTACCAGGGCGCGGGTCAAAGCCCCGGGGGTCAGGCCGGCATTGAAAAAAACCATAATATTGATGGTGCCGTGTTTTTCCGTTTCAGCCGGTTTCCCGGCCATCTCGTCCCAGGAAGCAGGGTCCCCGGCGCGGCCGCCGTTTACCTCCACGCCGCCGGTGACTATGGCGGTAACGGAAAGCTCCCCCCAGGTTTCCGTCTTGATGGACACGTTTTCCATTTGAGCCGCAGTGGCAAGACCCGCGCTTTGCCCCGGCGGAAGGCCGAGTTCCCGGGAAAGGATCTCCATGTGTTCGGCGTAGCTCGGCGCTTTAAGCGTGACCGCCATGCCCGCGCCTGTTGTCGCGTCGTGGTTGAATACCGCCCTGAGATCCTCCCTGAGCCCCCCGTTATGGGGGGCGGTGCTGAGAACCCTGCGGCGGCCGGTAAAATTCACCACGATTGATTTTTTGTACCGGTGCACTTCCTCCCCGGTACACAATGTGCATAACAGCATATTTGCCTCCATAAAAGACTACTTCCGCCGTACCGCCGTTACGATACCCTCCGCCTCCAGTTCTTCCATGGTGACGAGGGCGCCGCCGAGTTTTTCGCGCAGTTTCGCGCACATGCCCAGACGGATAAAACTGTTTTCAGTATCCAGAATGATGCTCTGTATTTTCTGCCGGCCTATCCGTTCCGCCGCCGCCAGGGCATCCCCAAAATGATCCAGGCCCGGCCGTCCGCTTGCCCGGCCGTCTGAAACCAGCGCCATGACGGGGATCATGCCGGGGTCCCGGCTCCGCAGGCCCATGATCACTTCGTAGGCCAGTTCGAGGCCCCGGGCCAGGGGGGTCGCCCCGCCGGTGGGAAGTAGTTCCAGCTTTTTCCGGGCAAGCTCCACCGACGAAGTGAATCCCAGAGACAGCTCCGCCCGGTCCCGCCGGAAGACAATAAGCCCCACCTTGTCCCGTTTTTGATATGAGACGTTCAGCATGGAAACTATCGCGGCTTTTACGGCAGCCATGCGGGCGTTGGCGCCCATGGAAGCGCTGGCATCCACCACAAAGAGGACGCAGCCCCCGCAGCGCTTTTCCCTGATCTTTACCCGGATGTCCGAAGCAGTAATGGCGATCGCCGTTCCGGCCCTGTCGCGCCTGCCCTGAAAGGGCGCGGCTGCCCGCAGGGTAGCGTCGAAGGCCAGGTCCCGCGCTCCCTCCGGGCCCGGCAGGCGGTACCCTACGTATCGCCCGTGGCGGCGTCCGGTCCGTACCGGGTACCGTTTCCCTGTCCCCGCGCTCTTCGCCCGGATACTCCGGTCCTCCTGCCACTGTTTAATAAAGAAAGGCTCCCCCGGCATTTGGACTTCCTCCGGGGCGCTGTCGTCCCCTTCGGGATTCCCGGCCTCGCCGGAAGGGCCTTCCATGTCCGGGGGTGGGGCATTTTTTTCATCATCGCGGCTGCCCCGGGGGGCCGCGTCCGGCTCCGGCTGCGCGTCTTGCGGCGCTTCGTTTGGCGCGGATTCCCCGCCGTCTTCCTGTCCCGCCTCCGCTGTTTCCGGTATCCTCATTTCGGGAGGGGGAGGGGAGGCCTCCCTCGCCCGGTGGGGCAGGGCGTATGCCGCGGCTTCGCGGATATCTTCCAGATTCACCATACGCCGTCCGTCAAAGGCGGCGCCGGCCCGGGCGGCCTCGATAAGGGCGAGTTCCCCCCGGTGCCCGGCGCAGTTCGCCTCGGACGAAAGGCGGGCGGCCAGGCGCAGGGCGTTCTGGGTGGTTTCCACCTGAGGAAGCAGCGCCTTCGCGGCGGCGATTTTTTTGGAAAGTTTTTCGGTTTCCGGCGCGAAATGCCCGGCAAAACCCGAAGGATCCGCTTCGAAGGCAAGGCAGCGCCTGACGATCTCCGCCCTGGTTTCCGCTTCCTTTTCGCCCTCGGCTTCGGTGTAAAGGCCGAAACGGTCCAGAAATTGCGGCCTGAGTTTTCCCTCTTCCGGGTTCATGCTGCCCAGCAGGACAAAGCGGCTCTTGCGGCGTGCGGATATCCCCTCACGCTCAATTACGTTTATACCCCCGGAAGCCGCGTCGAGCAGGGCGTTTACGATATGGTCGGCCAGCAGGTTCACTTCGTCCACATAGAGGATGTTTCCGTCCGCTTCCTCGAGCAGCCCCCGGGCAAGGGCGCGCCGGCCCGACAGCAGCGCCGCCTCTATGTCAATGGCCCCGACCAGGCGGTCCTCCGTAATATTGAGGGGGCATTCCACGATGCGCCTGCCTCCGGTAATGGCCCGGGTGGCGCGAATCAGGGTTGATTTGGCGGTCCCCTTTTCCCCGGCGATGAGCAGCCCGCCTATCCGGGGGTTGATGATGATCCTGATAAGGGCGTTTTTTATCTTTTCCTGTCCGAGCACCGCGGTAAAGGGGAAAACCGGGGGCCGCCCGCGCTTTTCCGTCAATTGAAATCCTCTATCAAGCCTTCCGTTTCCATATAAACGGCGCGCAGTTTTTCTACCGTCTTCTCCGGGGCGTCCCACATGCCCCGGCTTGCCGCTTCCAAAAGGCGTTCGCTTATGTTATGCAGGGCCCAGGGGTTATGCTCCCTGATCCAGGCGGCGTTTTCCGTGTCAAATACATAACGGCCCGCAATCGCTTCGTACATCCAGCCGTCAATAACCGACGCGACGGCGTCCCAGCCAAAGACGATGTCTACCATCTCGGATATGTCCTGGGCGCCCTTGTAGCCGTGCTGTTTAAGGCCGGCGATCCACCGGGGGTTGCATATCCTGGCCCGCATGATCCGGGCCGTTTCCTCGCGGAGGGAAAACAATTCGGGCCTTTCCCGGTCGGCGGCGCTGGGAATGAACGCCGCCTTTCCGCCCCCGGCGCGGGAGGAGACTGCGGAAACCAGGCCGCCGAAGTAGTTGTAGTAATCATCGCAGCCGAACATATCCATTTCCACGGCCGGCTCGTTTTTTACCGATACATCGGTTTTTGAGAGGCGGCGCGAAAAATCGCTGTAGAGTTTTTCCCCGTGGAATTTTTTCCCGTACCCGTGGCAGCCCCAGGCCATGTACGCTTCGGCAAGCTCGTCCTGGGTTTTCCATTTCTTCGAGCCTACCAGTTCCGCCACCCCGGCACCGTACACCCCCGGGGGATCGCCAAATACCCGCAGGGAAGCCCGCCTGAACGCCTCTTCTTTTTCCGCCCCGCCCGTGACAAGTTCCGCCGCCTCATCGTCAATATGCTTTTTTACATAATTTTCCCCGGGAGGCTCCTCCAGGGAGGCGGCCAGCAGAACGGCGTCCTCGATCCGCTCGATGAGGTTGGGGAAGGTGTCCCGGAAGAGGCCGGTTATCCGCAGGGTAACGTCGATACGGGGCCGCCCCAGTTCCGAAAGGGGGATCGCCTCGATCCCGATTACCCGGTCGGAACCGCCCAGCCAGCGAGGGCGCATACCCAGGAGGCAGAGTATCTCGGCGATGTCGTCGCCGGCAGTACGCATGGTATCGGTGGCGTAAACCAGGATGGCGACGCTTTCCGGAAAACGCCCCTCCTCCCTCCGGTAGCGCGCCAGAAGCTGATCCGCCAGCAGAATCCCCGTTTCCCAGGCGTTTCGGGAAGGTACGGCGGCGGGATCAATGGAATAGAAATTCTTCCCGGTGGGAAGGGCCGCCGCGCCTCCCCGGCTCGGGTTTCCCGAAGGGCCGGTGGGAACCATGCGCCCTTCCAGGGCATTTGCCAGCGAGTCGATTTCCCTGCCGGTTTCCAGAAGCCGCCTTCTAATATCCCTTGCGAACCCAAGGCACTGCAGCAGGGGCCTGCTGTCGCGGGAGTCCGGGAAAGCTTCTCGGATAATATCCCCCGCCTCTTCCGGAGCATAGCCCCGCCCCTCCCATTTAAGCAGGATATCCTTCCCCAAAGCGTCAATATCTTCCAGAATCATGGCGCAGGTTTTCCCGCCGGGCATCAGTTCGGCGGGGTTTTCAAGAAGGCGGCCCGGATCGAGTCCCGCAGCGGCGCAGAGGGCTTCCCGCAGGGAAGGGGCCGCGTTGTTTTTTACCCGCAGGACAAGCCTGAGAAGGTTGCGGAGCCTTTCCCCCTGCGGGGCTTCTCCCAAAATATGAAGCCCGTCCCGTATCTCGGTCCGGGCTATACGGGCGGCCCAGGCGTGGATACGGCCGACGCAGCCGTCAAGGTCCGTTTCGGCATCCGTGTCGGAAAGGCCGATATCTTCGGTAATATGGCTTTTCCGGGCGAATTCCCATATACGCCTTCCCGCGGATGCCGCGCGCCGGGGATCGGTTTGTTTGAAGCGGAAGTACTCCTTCATCATGTCGTCCAGATCCGAAAGCTCGTCGTAGTACCCCCCTTCGATCATGGAGGGGATCAGGTGGTCTGCAAGGGCGCAGTAGCTGCGGCGCTTCGCCTGGGTCCCCTCTCCGGGATTGTTGACAATATAAGGGTAGATATTGGGCAGGGCGTCAACGGCGATGTCCGGGTAGCAGGATCCGCCCAGGGACACTTCCTTGCCCGGCAGCCATTCCAGGGTGCCGTGCGTGCCCACGTGGATCAGCGCGCAGGCCCCAAAGACCCGGGATACCCAGCGGTAAAAGGCGAGGTACTGGTGCGGGCAGACTATGTCGGGGGAGTGCGTCAGTTCCTCGGCCTTGTCCTCAAGCCCCCTGGCCGGCTGCAGGCCGATGAAGATATTGCCGTTGAGAATGCCCGGCACAAGGACGTCGTCCCCGGCGGTCAGGAAATTCCCCGGGGGCGGCCCCCAGCAGGCGGAGAGTTTTTCCTGTACGGCAGAGGGGAATTCCGCGAACCATGAGCAATAGCGGCCCGCGCTTACCGTGCCCGCGCTTTTTTCCCGCATCCTTTCCGGGCTGCTCCATCTCGTGTCGTTGGTAAGGCCGGCTGTAATCTTCGATATAATTTCCTCCCCGTCCCGGAAAGTATAATCCATGTGGTAGCCCCGCCCGCGGAGGGCTTCCAGTATGTTCATGAGCGACCGGGGGGTGTCCAGCCCCGTGGCGCAGCCTATACTGTCGTTACGGGGGGGCATATTATGGAGGATAATCGCCACGCGTTTTTCCGCATTCGGGACCAGCGCGAGCCTTGCCCAGTTTACGGCCAGGAGGCAGAGCTTGCCGACACGTTCGGCAATCGGCAGCGCGGCAGGCTCTTTCCCTTCCCCGCCTTTTTCGGTATAGGACACGGAAAAGCTGATGATCTGCCCGTCGAATTCAGGGTGGAATACCGAAGAACTGTAGTATTGCGGGGGAATCCCGGCAGAGGCGTTCTGCCATTCCTCAAGGCCGAAGGGGGAACTCATCGCCTGGATCACGGGGACTCCCAAAAGGCAGAGCAGGCTGTCTTGTTCCCCGGCGTTCCCGTTGCCGGGCCGGGCGAGCAGGGTCAGCGAAAAATTGCACAGGTTGATAAGGCAGCCTATCCGGGGTTTCCCGTCTTTAAGAAAGTAGCGCCTGAACGTGTCTTCCGCCCCGCCAAAAGCCCCGTCCTCATCCGGGGCCAGGTGGGAATAAACGCAGAGGGGGTAGGCGCCCATGTCCCGCAGTTTTTCCGCCATCGCGTCTACCGTAGCCGTATTGCGCCGGGAAAAATTGTAACGGTGGAAGAGTATCCCGATGACCGGCCTGCCCGCCGCCGCCGCTTCTTCCGCCCCCCTAAGGCATGCCGCTTCGTCAGATGCCGGCCCCTTGTCATAAACGCCGTCCCATTTCGGCTTCCGGGGGGGCCGGGCGTTCCATGCCCCCCGGCGGAGTACCGCGTCTGCGACATAGCGGAAAAGATCCGCCAGGCTTTCCGGATCGGCGTTTTGGTAATAGGCGCGTATGGCTTTCGCCTGATCCGGGAAGAGATTCATCTTCCCGGCCATTTCCCTGTTTTCGTCGTCTATGCCGGACTGGAAAAAAAGTTTTTTATCCGCAAGCAGGGGGAGCAGGCGGTCAAAACCCTTGCATTCCCCCACGGTCCCGTGGAGGACGATGATAACAAAATCCGCTTTTTCAATGTCTTTCCCGCAGTCTTCAAGGGATTCCCCTTCCCCCAGGCTTTCGGCTTCCCAGAGGCTCAGGGAAAAATCCCCCTTGTGTTTTTCGGCGAGGATTTCCTCCGCCTGCCTGAATGCGGCGAAAGGCTCGCTTCCCGACAGCAGGGCCGCGCTGCGTATCATAGGGCCGCCCTAATCCGGGAGCCTAAGGTAATTCCTGGGCGTATACCCGCCCATTAATTCAGGGTGCAGCATAAAAACCGTGTCCAGGAATTTTTCGTCCGCGCCGGCGCTGTTCATGTAGTAGCCCTTGTCAAGAATGAAGACGCGGTCCTCCTTGAAAGCCTTCAATTCCCCCAGCAGGGGATCGATGTCAAGCAGGGCTCTCTTATCCGGGCAGTACGCGGGAAGCGACGTGTATATAAGCACGTCCGCGTCCTTGGCGAGGTTTACAAATTCCTCCATCCCCAGGCTTATCCCGGCTTTCCCCGGAATATCCCGGAACGCGTACAGGCCGCCGGCCTTGTACAGTTCCTGCGCCGTGGTTGACTGCCCCCCCTGGGTATAAACGATGCCGTCGTACACCATGCCGAACACCGCCGTCGGCCGTTCGGCGGCGGGTATGCCGGCGGTTATTTTGGCCAGATCCTCTATACGGGCGAGTTTTTCCTCAAAGAGATCGTCCGCGAGTCTGTCAAGGTTGTAAAAGGCGGCGAAGAATTTGAGCCATTCCAGGCCCGCGGTATTGTCCGGCTCCGTCCAGTTGGTCACCGTTACATAGGGTATCCCCGCTTCGTCCAGCATAGCCCGGAGCAGGACCTGTGATTCCGTAAGGCCGTCGGTAAAAACAATGTCCGGGAAGAGGGACACTACCGACTCAATGTTCGCGGCGCTGCGGTGATCCTGGGGGATGTACTCGATTGTCCCCTTCTCCAGGCCCTCCTCTATCCAGGGGATTGTCCAGTCTCCGGGGGGGGTCGTTACTCCGGCGACGCTGCCAAAAAGGGAATCGTCCCCCTGCGCCTTGCCCAGGGCGTCTATAAAGCCGACCTGGGGGGTGGAGGTGTAGAGCGCCCTGCTCACGGGCGTGGGTATCGCCTGGACCCCTTCGTAACCGGCGGGCGCGTCCCTTCCCCTCGGAACCAGGAGCCGCCTGTTTCCGTTGGAATCCGTCAGGAGTTTCACTCCTTCCGGCAGATATTCAATGGCGAAATTTTTCGCGTATTTAATACGTGTTTCCGGCATTGAAACGCTTCCGGCCGCCGCGTTTTCCGAAGGGGGCCGGGCCGCGCTGTTTTTTCCGCAGCCCGGAAAAAACAGAATAACGATAAGCGCGGTACCGGGCAGAAACAGTTTTTTTCTTTTCGTCGCGTCCCTCATGCAAGTTTCCTTTTGTTAGTATAATCCGGGTTACCCCGGGGGATAGCCAAGCTCGCCGATGCGCCCGCAGAGTTCCGCAGCGGAAGCCGCGTGGAATAGGTTTTTGGCGGCCCCCCAGAATCCGGCCGCTTCCGCCGCCCCCCTGCGCGAAATAACCGGGAAGCCTCTGGCGACTGCCTCCCCCAGGAGATCGCGGTTTATCCGGTTGAATTCCCCCAGGGGGAAACCGCAGTCAATGATAAATTTGGCCTTTTCCATCTGCCGCCGGGCGCGTTCGGCGGAGGCGGCGCTTATAGGCTCAAAGGGCTTCTCACCGATCACCCGGAGGCGCATGGAAGAAGCCACCCGGTAGTCAATATCGTTTTCTTGCAGTATCCCCGTAGCGACGCCGTACCCCATGCGGCCCAGGATACGGTATACTGACGAGCCCGTGCCCGCCCCGGCCGCCGCGAATACGTCCGGCTCTTTTTCGTTACAGACTTCCAGAGACCCGGTAAGCGCGTCAAAAGAGGCGCCCTCGATATCGTAGAGATCCCCGATGGTATTTTCGTTTATAATATCTTCCGGTTTGCCCTGGGCAAGCACCCTCCCGTTTTTTACCAGCAGGAGCGCCTGGCAGTTTTTGGCCGCTATGTCAATGTCGTGGAGGGCCATGATTACCGTCATCCCCCGTTCCCGGGCAAGGCGGCCGAGTATCTGTATCAGTTCTACCTTGTGCCTAAGGTCCAGATGGCTTGTCGGCTCGTCCAGGATAACCAGTTCCGGCTCCTGGGCCAGTGCGCGGGCGATAAGCACTTTTTGTTTTTCCCCGTCGCTCAGGCTGGCGAAATTCCTCTCCCCGAGGCCGAGGGCGCCGACGGTTTCCAGCGCCTCATCCACGATCCGGCGGTCTTCGGGCAAGAGGCGGCCCAGGAAGCCCGTATGGGGAGCGCGGCCCATGGCGGCGATTTCCCTGGCCGTGGTCATGTTTACGCTGAGCTTTTCCGTCAGCACCAGCGCCATCTGTTTCGCCTTTTGGCCGGGCTTTATCCGGCCTATCTCCCGCCCGCCTATGTAGACCGCGCCCTTTATCGGGGCAAGAAGGCCCGCCAGGGTTCTCAGGACCGTGGTTTTCCCCGATCCGTTCGGGCCGATAAGGCATATAGTCTGCCCCCGCAGGGCGTCCAGGTCCAGGCCCCTGACAACCGCCGCTTTGCCGTAACCCGAGTCCAGGCCTTCCGCGGACAGCAGCGTATTCATAACTTGTCTTTCCTTACCAGTAGAAAAACTACCAGGGGCGCGCCGATAAGGGCGGTGACCGAGCCCAGCGGCAGCTCCATGGGGGAAACGATGTTCCGCGCCACAAAATCGCAGAAGCCGCTTAAAAGGCTTCCCCCCAGGACGGCTGCGGGAATCAGAAGCCTGTTATTGGAAGTCCGGAACAGGATGCGGCAGATATGGGGCGCCGCGAGGCCGATAAAGGAAATCGGGCCGGCAAAGGCGGTAGTCGCCGCCACAAGGACGCTGGAAATAACAATAATCCCGTAACGGGTCAGTTTGACGTTGATTCCCATACTGAGGGCGTACTGATCCCCCATGCTGAGGAGGTTCAGCGGCTTTGCCAGGAGGAAGGACAGCCCCAGCATGGGGACCGTCACCCCGTACATCAGCTTTATCCGATCCCAGGTAAAGCCGGAAAAGCTCCCCATATTCCACATGGCGAAACTGGCCAGCCGCTCTCTTTCCGCGTAGGCGCTGAGTATGCCGTTGGCGGCGCCGCAGGCATACCCGGCCATAAGGCCGATTATGAGCAGGGTGATAATGCTTTTTACCCTTCCCGCTGCAAAGAGTATTACCGCCATTACCAGCATGGCCCCCAGGAAAGCGCCGCCGAAGAGGAACATGGGGGTAACCCGCGGCTGGCCGAAGGTAACGCCCCCGAGCATCACGAGCCCCACAAAGAGGGTGGAACCCGAAGTTACGCCGAGTATATAGGGTTCGATGATGGGATTGGCAAAGTAGGTTTGCAGCAGCAGCCCCGCGATTGCCAAAGACGCGCCCCCGGCCAGGGACGCGAGCGCCCTGGGCAGCCGTATCTTCTGTATGATAATAAAATTCTTGTCCGCTTCCGCAGCGCCGCCGAACAGGATACGGGCCGCTTCCGGGATGCCGATTCTGGCCGAGCCCACCCCCAGGTTGAGGAGGAATATAGCCAGCACCCCGGTGGCCAGCGCCGCGAAACAGAGGAGGCGTATAGTGTTTTTTATGTTGCCCGCTTCGGCGCTTTCCATCCGGCCTCCGGCCTTGCCCTACAGCCCTTCAATCTCGCTTATGTCAAACCCCGTTTCCTCAAAGGGCCTGCGGCGCATACGGTGCGGCAATACCAGTTTCGCCGCCTCTCTTAAATCTTCCTGCCGGACCTCCCGCCGCCCGCGGAAAGCCGCCAGGGTCATGGCAGTCTTCAGCATCCCTATGTCGGCCCGGTGCCCGTCAACTTTAAGCTTGATGCATATATTCACTATGCTTTTCAGAATTTCCCCGGGGCAGGAAACGGAAGCCAGAAGCTCCCTGGCCCGGAGGATTTCCCCCCGCAGTTTTTCCTGCTCCCCCTCGAATTCGGCGAAAAACCCCTCGGGGTCATTTTCAAACCTGAGCCTGTTCTCCATAACCGCCATCCGGTCTTCCGGGTTTTGTTCCCCGGCAACGGTCACCGACAGGCCGAAACGGTCGATAAGCTGGGGCCTCAGGTCGCCTTCCTCGGGGTTCATGGTACCCACCAGGATAAACCGGGCGGGATGCGAGTACGAGACCCCTTCCCGCTCCACGGTGTTCACCCCCATGGCGGCCGAATCGAGGAGCACGTCCACCACATGGTCCTCCAGGAGGTTCACCTCGTCCACGTAGAGGATATTCCGGTTCGCCCTGGCGAGTATCCCGGTTTCAAAACGCTTCTCCCCGGTTTTGACCGCGTGCTCCATGTCCAGGGTGCCTACCACGCGGTCTTCCGTGGCGCTTACCGGAAGATCGACCACCTGCATGGGGACGACCGCGCTTTCAAGGGATTCCCCCCGTTCCAGCTTTTCCGCGCA
>JAIRRR010000118.1 GCA_031255875.1 Treponema sp. | reverse complement strand
TATCGTTTCGTCCATCTTGGTAATGATCACGGACCTGTATCCGAAAGGCTCGTACTGTTTTAGAATTTCGGCAATATCGCTCGATTTGGTTGTGGCCGAAAGCGCCAGGTGGAACTCGGCGCCTGATCCGCAGGCGTCGAGCATTTCCTTCATCTCGGCAAGTTCCACCGAAGAACGGGGGCTCTTGCCGATCGTATCGATCAGGATGAGGTCGGCGTCCTCGGAATTGAGCGCGAGGATCTCCTTGAGTTCCCGGAAATTTTCGGCGCTTTCCACGGGGACCCCCATGATCTGGCCGTAGCGTTCAATTTGCTGTTCCGCGCCGATGCGGAAATTGTCGATGGTAATCATCCGTACCGACAGGGGCCGCGCCCCTATCTCGCCCAGCATATACGCGGCCGCAAGTTTCGCGATGGTGGTGGTCTTTCCCACGCCGGTAGGCCCCACCAGCACCACTACCCTCGGCCTGGCCTGGTACCGGTCTTCCCTGTATATCAGCACGCTTTCGCCGATCCACTCGATCACTTTTTCTTCAACGGCTTTGAAATCTTCCAGGGCCTCCAGAGAGAATTCCCGGCGCACCCGGTCCGCAATGCCGGCCCGGTACTGCGGGGTAAAATCGTTCCGGCTGAGTATATTCTCGATTCTGACCAGGGTGGGATGATCCGGTGCAGCCGGGGCCGATCCCGCGCCTGCGGAAACGGAGACGGAATCTATCTTTTCCTTGATTGTCCTCACTTCGCTCAGAAGCATCTGCAAAGTGGGATCGCTTTTCCCCGCCGCCGCGATGAGTTTTTTCTTTTCTTCGTCCAGTTCCGCGGAATTCAAATCTATCGGCTTCCTCGGCGCGGCCCGGGAGGCAAAATTGTACCTGGCCTGGTTGTAGACAATCCCGGTCATCTCTACCCCTTCCCTGGAGAAGAGGTTGAGAAAGCCGCCCTTTAACGGCACGGTTTTCTGGAGCAGTACCTTCGCGTCGTTCCCGTACTTGGAACGGATCTTCTCCATGCACTGGGCATAGGACGGCGCTTGTTCCGTAAAGTAATCCATTTTAATTTAATTCTCCTTCAACCCTCTAAGCGTATTTCCCCTACAGCTTCCACGGTGATGTCGTTTACGATTTCCGGAACCGACAGCACCACCAGTTCGGGCAGTTCCCGTTCCGAGGAGGATTTTACCAAATACCGGGCCTGCGCGCTTACAAGCACTACGGGGGTCCAGCCCTGCTCGTGCATGGCGGCCACCGACTGGGAGAGCGCCTTGATCCAGGCCTTCCGGGCGGGCGGGTCCAGGGCGGACACTACCCCCGACGAAGTTTCTACCCGGCTGTCAACTATCTTTTGCTCCAGGGACTGCTCCAGGGTGAGCACGCGCAGCACCCGGTCGTCGCCCGCGTATTGCAGGCAGAGCTGCCGGGCCAGGGCCTGCCGGGCCTTCTCGGTGAGGAAGCCCACGTCCTTGGTGATCGGGCCGTAATCGGCCAGCGCCTCCAGGATGGCGACCATGTTACGGATGGATACCCGTTCTCTGAGCAGGGACTGGAGCACCTTCTGTATTTCCCCAAGGCTCAGGTTCTTCTGCGCTTCCTCGACAACAGCCGGGTATTCTTTCTTCAGGGTGTCCAGGATACCCTGGGTATCCTGGCGGCCCAGAATTTCCGCCGCGCAGCGCTTGATGATCTCCGTAAGGTGCGTGACAATTATCGACGAAGGATCGACGACGGTATACCCGGCCCGTTCCGCCTCGTCCCGCCTGTCCTCGCCTATCCACACCGCCGGGAGGCCGAACGCCGGGTCCCGCGTTTTCTCGCCGGAAATTTCCTCGGTAACGCCGCCGGGGTTGATGCAGAGGTAGTAGCCCATGCGTATCTTCCCCCGGCCCACGTCGACGCCCTTGATCTTGAAACAGTACTCCGAAGGCTCAAGGCGTATGTTGTCGATGATGCGTATCCTGGGGATGACCAGGCCCAGATCCAGGGCGGACTCCCGGCGTATCGAGGTTATGCGTTCCAGCAATTCCGCACCCTTGTCCCTGTCCACCAGAGGTATGAGGCCGTAGCCCAGCTCAAGGGAAAGCGGGTCGAGGGGGACCACCGGCGACATTTCCGCGCTTTCTTCCCGGGCTTTTTTCGCGTCCGCCCTGGCCGCGGCGTCGGCGGAACGCAGTTCCTTTCTTTTTGAACGGTGAATCCGGAAGGCGGTAAAGACCAGCAGGGCCGCCATGGGGACGAGCACGTACCAGGGAAAGCCCGGGAGCAGGGCGAAGCCGCCGAGCACTACGGCGCCTATCCAGAATATACGCTCGTCCCGGGAGAACTGGCCGGCGATCTCCTCGCCCAGGGTGCCGCTCCCGCCGCTGCGGCTTACCAGGATGCCCGTGGCGGTGGACACCAGCAGGGCCGGGAACTGCGAGAGGAGGCCGTCGCCTATGGTAAACGAGATATAGGTCCCCAGGGCCTGGGTGATAGGCTCGCCGTGTATCGAAATGCCCACGATGAGCCCGCCCAGGATGTTGATGACGGTGATGAAAATACCGGCCTTTACGTTTCCGGAGACAAATTTGCTGGAACCGTCCATGTTGCCGTAGAAATCCAGTTCCCGCTGGAGCTCCATCTTCTTTGCCTGGGATTCCTCTTCGGTAATGGCCCCGGAATTGTACTCGGTTTCAATGGCCATCTGCTTTACCGGCATGGCGTCCAGGGCGAAGCGGGCCGCCACTTCGGCGATGCGGGTGGACCCCTTGGTAATAACCAGCAACTGTACCGCGAGTATTACGATGAAGATGATGAGCCCCACCACGAGGCCCTCGGTGCCGCCCGAGCCGACGACAAAATTCGCGAAGGCCCGGATCATCCTGCCGTCAAAAGCCTCGCCCCTGGTAAGGATGAGCCGGGTCGAGGAAACATTGAGGGCGAGGCCGAACACGGTGACAACGAGGAGCAGGGTAGGAAAACTGCTAAAGTCCGTGGGTTTTTTCGTGTACATCACGATGAGGAGTATGAGCAGGGACAGGACCAGGTTCATGGCCATGAGCATGTCCAGAAGCACCGTGGGGAGCGGGATTACCAGCATAACTACTACCGCCACCACCATAAAGGCGATGACCATATCCCTCTGGTTGCCGAACATAGAGGCTATCGTACTGGATACCGGGGACCCGCCGGGCCTGGCGGCATCGGCCATAATTGTTCCTCCTTAAGCGCTCATCCTGCGGCGCTTTTCGTTCAGGGCCATTACCTTGGCCAGGATCGCGGCTACTACTTCGTAATAGCCAAGGGGGATGACTTCCCCCACCTCGGTTTCCGCGTACAGGGCCCGCGCCAGGGGCCTGTTCTCCACAACAGGCACCCCGTATTCCCGGGCAATTTCCCGAATACGCAGGGCTATCTCGTCCTGCCCCTTGGCGCTTACCCGGGGGGCGGGCATGGTTTCCCGGTCGTACTCCAGAGCCACGGCGAAATGGGTCGGGTTCGTGACAACCACATCCGCCTTGGGCACATTGGCGATCATGTTTTTCGACATAAGTTCCCGCATGCGCTGGCGTATGCGGTTGCGTATCTGGGGATCCCCCTCGTACATCTTCCGCTCTTCTTTTACCTCTTCCCGGCTCATCTTCAAAGATTCCCGGTAGCGCCAGCGCTGGAATATATAGTCGGGTATGGAAAGCGCGAGCAGCAGCAGCGCGCAGATGATCAAAAGCCGTATCGCGAGGGAGGCCACCAGCGTCACGCCGGTCTGGAAGTTCATGCGCTGGAGATTGGCAAGCTCCTCGATCCGGGAGCGGATCAGCAGAAACGCCACAACGCCTATAATGGCCATCTTGACCAGGCTTTTGGCAAAGTTGAAGAGGCCGTCCACGGAAAACAGGGTCCGCTGCAAATACTGCCCGAAATGGGGCACTATCTTCGAGAAGTTGGGGACGAGCGGCTTTGCCGTAAAGAGGAACCCGGTCTGCACAAGATTCGCGAAAATAGCGGCGGCCATGGCGACCGCCACAATGGGCAGAACCAGGCGCGCAAAATAATTCATAAACGCTTCCATAACTATCCCGTCCTTGGCCGGGTCCAGTTCCACGGCCCGGAGAAAGTAGAAGCGTATCATTTCCACGCAGGTCCTGAGCATATAGGGCGCCAGGACCAATATCGCGAGCGCCGGGAGGAGCAGCACCAGCGCCCCGACAAGTTCCTGGCTTTTCGCGACGCGGCCCTCTTCCCGGGCTTTCCGTATCTTGTACTCGGACGGCTCCTCGGTCCGCCCTTCGTCTTCCGCCGCGAACCACTGCAAATCAAGGTTCAGCGCTGCCTGGAATTCCGGCGCGGGCCGGTGGCCGGGAAAAGCCCTACCGCCCGGGAAACCGAACAGCCTGTTGCAGGGGGATTTTATGCGTGAAACGCAACAAACTCCCAGGGCCGTCATAGGGCCGCCCCCGGGATTCTGCCGCCAAGGTCCGTGTACAGCGTTTCCACCGCCCGCCAGCCCGCGTCGATTACCCGGCCGAACGCCTCTACCATAAAGGGCATGGTCCCGGCGATAAGGAGGAAGGCTACCGTAATGGAAATGGGGAACCCCTCCGAAAGTATGTTGATCTGGGGCGCGGCCTTTGAAATAAGGCCCGTGGTGAGCGAGGTAAGAAACAGGGTTCCCAAAATAGGCAGGCTGATGATGATGGCGTCCAGGAAAAGCCGGGTGAGCCCGCCGAGGAGCATCCTTACCGCCGTGTCCCGGCCCGCGGCAAGATTCAAAATATTGATGCTTTCTATGGACCGCCAGAAGCCGCCGAGAAACAGTTCCTGGAAACCGCCCATCACCAGAAATACCAGCATGGCGACGAGGTTAAGGTACTGGCCCATGAGCGGGTTTTCCACCTGGGACAGGGGATCGAAAGTTTCGGAAGCGCCGAAGCCCATCTGCAAAGAGAAAAACTGCCCGGCGGTTGAAAACGCGGAAAAGATAATGGTAAGGTAGAAGCCCAGAATGATTCCGATAACGGCCTCCCCGGCGATGAGAAATACAAAGGCCAGGCCGAAGTAGCTCGCGTCCCAGCCCGTGGTAAGGGCGGTGGGGACCGCGGAATAGGCGGCGAACCCCGCGAGGGAAATTTTCGCCACCTGGGGAATCGACTCGGAGGAGAGCAGGGGCGCGGTCTCGATCATGGCGAGGGCGCGCGCGGTGATCAGCAAAAACACCGGCGCCGCTTTAAGCATTTCGGCAATAATACTGTTTTCCACCATAAAGGCATCAATCCCCTAAAACAGACTACCGGGCCATGGCCGGGATCATCTTAAACAGCTGCACCGTGTAGTCCCCCAGGGAGGAAAACATCCAGCCCCCCAGGAAACCCAGCACCAGAAGTATGGCGATAACCTTCGGCACGAAGGTCAGGGTCTGCTCCTGGATCGAGGTGGTAGCCTGGAAAATCGCCACCACCAGCCCCACTACCAGCGCGGAGATAAGAAGAGGCGCGGCAAGTAAAAGCACTTCCAATATGCCGTCCCGCAAGAGGCTCGTCACGTCACCGATACTCAAAATTCCTCCTCGTCATATAAAAGCGCCCGTCATATAAAAGAACGGACAAGCTGGTCCGTCAGAAGCCCCCAGCCGTCCACCAGGATAAACAGGATGAGCTTAAAGGGCATGGAGATCATCACCGGGGGCAGCATGATCATGCCCATGGACATAAGGGCGCTCGCCACTACCATGTCGATCACGATAAAGGGGATGAAAAGCAGTATCCCTATCTTGAAGGCGACGGTAAGCTCGTTCAGTATGAAGGCGGGGATAAGCACGTAGGTCGGCACGTCCGCCAGGGTATCGGGCTTGTCAAGCCCCCGCATTGCCATGAAAAGCCGGATATTGTCGGGATTGGCCCGCATCTGCCGGTACATGAACAGGCGCAGGGGGCCCTCGGCCTCCCGGTACGCGGCCTCCACGGAAATTTCCCCGTCCGCCAGGGGCTTAAAAGAATTACTGTAAACCGTCTGAAAGGTGGGCCACATGATGAAAACCGTCAGAAAAAGCGATATGCCCAGTATCACCTGGTTGGGGGGGACCTGTTGCAGGGAAAGCGCCCGCTTGATAAAGTCGAGGACTATTGAAATTCTGAGGAAGCTGGTCATCAGGATGATGATGCTCGGGGCCAGGGAAAGGACGGTGATGAGCAACAGTAATTGTACTGAAAATGCCACCTCTTGCCCGGATTCCGGATTCCGCACCGTAAGGTCGATAAAGGGTATTACCGGATCGCTTTGCGGAGTCGGTATATCCATGGTGCCTTCGGTGGAAACCGCAGGGAAGGGGTAGTTCTGGGCCGAAAGCGGGAACAGCGGCGCAAAGAAAAAGAGCGGGATCAGTATCCCGAAAAGTATTCCGGCGCGGCCCATTCAAAGCCCCTTGAGCCTTTCGCGCTGTTTGCGCAGGGCCTGGGCTGAAAACGGCGAGGCGTCCGCCCTGAGGGAAGCGTCAGGGCCGCGCGTCCCGCCCGCCGCAACGGACGAAGGCCGGCCCGTAAAACGGGCGAGCATGGCCCTGAAATCCGCGAAACGGGACGCGGACATCTCGGCGCCCCGCAAGGATTCTTCCAGAATCATGGCGTCGATCGCTTCCTGCTCGGTTATTTCGGCGATAGGTGAAACGCCGCCCTCCCCCGCCCCGACAAGCCAGGCCTTTGTCCCCACATTCACCACGTATACGTAACGGTTGGAGCCGAGATGCGCGCTGGTAAGGATTTTTAGCCGGGAATTCCGCTCGCTTTGGGGCCGGGCCGAACGGCGCAGGAAAAACACTACCCCGTAGACCGCCGCAGCGGCAAGGGCGAGGACCAGGACCATGCGGATGATCGCGAAAAGCCGGTTCCCCGCTATCCCGCCGTCCGCAGGCGCGTCCCCGGGAAAGGCTTCCCCCAGGATGATTTCGGTCTCGGCGGAACGGGCGGCAGCCCCGGGCTGCGCGGCAGCGGCCCCGCCGTCCCCGGTTCCGGGCGGCGCTGCATCTGTTTCGGAGAGAGAAGGTGTTTCAGAAAGCAGAATGCCGCCCGCCCCATCGGGGGGCTGATCCTGTTCCTGCGCGGATAACCGGGATATACCTGTGAATAAAATGGCTGCGGCGCATAATGCCGCTAAAGCCGGATGGCTGCGTTTCAGTTTTTCCCCTCCCAAGTTCAAACTGATCCGTTTTACGGGCGATCTTAAAAAGACCGGTTTAATAATGTCTGAGCTGTTCCAATTACTTTCGCAAGCTAATTCATTTTATACCGGAAATAAAAAATATGCAAGGCATTTCGGGCATTTTGCGGGATTTTTTTGGAAAAATACAGGAATATCCCGCCAAAAAGAAACTTGATCCGGGAGACGCCCGGGCGGTATAATCCGGGGTTATGAATGTGAACGGCAAGCGGTACAGGACCATCTGGCTTGAAGGGCCGGACCGGGCCGTGGCGCGGATAATTGACCAGCGGGCCCTGCCCCACCAATTTGAGCTGCTCGACCTCCGCACGACGGAGGATGTACGCAGGGCTATTAAAGATATGTACCTGAGGGGCGCGGGGCTTATCGGGGCGGCGGCGGCCTACGGCATGTACCTTGCGGCCCGTGAGGCCGGAGAGGCTTCCTTTGACGCGGACCTTTTAAGCGCGGCGGAAATTTTGAAAAACACCCGGCCTACGGCGAGCAATCTGGCCTGGGCAACGGACGCCATGCTCGCCGCCCTTCTGGGCCGGCCCGGGACCCGGGCGCAAAAGATCGGGGAGGCCCGCCGCGCGGCGGAGGCTATCGCGGACGGGGACGCGGAATCCTGCAGGAATATCGGGCTTCACGGGCTCGAAATTATCCGGGCGATTGCGGAGCGGAAAAAGGGGGAGGCGGTGAACATCCTTACCCACTGCAACGCGGGCTGGCTTGCCTGTGTGGATTACGGCTCGGCCCTTTCGCCGGTATACGCGGCCTTTGACGAGGGGATTGCCGTCCATGTCTGGGTAGACGAGACCCGCCCTCGGAACCAGGGCGCGGCCCTTACGGCCTGGG